>NZ_JAWOAI010000052.1:0-30329 GCF_033194735.1 Streptomyces sp. W16 | reverse complement strand
CGCGAAGGCGTGCAGGGCCCGCTCGTACTCGGCGAGGCGGTCGTCCGGCGCGGCGACGACCGAGGGCAGCGCGTGCTCGGCCAGGTCGGTGAAGAGGAGCGAGACACGGTCGTCGCGGTGGCGGCGCAGCAGATGCGGCCACACGCCGGAGGACCGGGCGAGCAGCAGCAGCCGTGCCGGTCCCTGCTCGACCGGCCGGGCGATCAACTCCGAGGCGATGGCGGCGATTTGCCCGGTACGGCCTTCGGCGTAGTCGACGACGACGAGTACCGGCCCTCGGAACGCGTGAATGCGGTCGAGCACCGGCTCCGGCACCTGTTCCGCGAGCAGACCCGCCGTCCAGCCCTCCGCCTGCGCCTGTTCGACAAGCCGGTGCGCCAGCCGGGTCTTGCCCTGGCCGCCCGGCCCGGTCAGCAGCCGCGCGGCGAGATGGTCCGGCGCCGCCAACCAGCCGGTCAGGCGCGGCAGTTCGTCGTCGGCCCGTACAAAGGGGACCACGCCGTAGTCGGCCTGCAGCAGCATGCTGGGCAGTGGCTCGGCGGGCAACTCCCGCTGAGGCGGGAACAGATCGGGGAGCAACAGCTCCGGCACCAGCTCGGTGATCCCGTCCGCCAGCCGCCGTACGTCCTCCCCGAGGGCCCGGTGGGTGACGTACGCCGCCTGGCAGTGCGCCAACCGTGCGATGTCCGGCGGGAGTTCGTCCGCTACGACGAGAGGCGCGCCGTCGAGGGCCACCTGCACCACGGGGATGTCCCGTTCGAACGCACGGCGGATCTCACGGCGTACCCAGTCGTCCTCCCGGTCCACCAGCCGTCGGCCGGTGTCCGGGTCCTCGGCGAACCAGTCCGGCCCGATGAGCACCAGCAGGATCCGGGTCTCCTCCAAGGCCTGCCGGATCGCCTGCGGGTAGAGCTCGCCGGGCCGCATCGACACACAGTCGCGGAAGACCCGCTCGGGGCCGAAGGCGCGGGCCAGCGACTCGTAGCACGCCGCCGCTCCGTATCCGGTGTCGGCCGTACGGTAGTTGACGAAGACGTCGACGGTGCCATGACTCACCTAGGTGCAACTCCGTTCACCGAGGGTCGAAGTCCGCCTGCTCGTTCAGTGTGCCCCATCGGCCGGGGGTTCCTGGTCCGGTCGCTCTTTCGGACGTCCGGCCCGGTCGTGGACGTGAGTGCGCTCAAGTCCCGCCCGGCAACGGCGTACTTGTTGTTCGGGAGTTGCCGGAGATGGCCCTGCCGGATCAGCAGCGACAGAGCTGACTCGTCGATCGTCTCGAACCTCCCCAGGGAGCGGGCGATCTGGGCCCGCGAAACCACCCCGTTCGGTGCGTGGGTGACCACTTCCAGGATCTTCAGGGCTTCCCGGGTCGCGTCCGGGACATACGTGACCGGCTTGCCGATGCCCACCAAGCCGCGGCGGTTGAGCATGAGGTCCATTCCCGTGAATTCGGTGAGGACAGCGGCGGTCCGCTCGGCCGGCCATGGCGCACCGCCGGGATGTTCCGCCGGGCTCCAGGCGCCGGTCCGTCCGCCCGCCCTGCCGTGCCGGACCAGACCGAGGTCCTCGACGGTCACGACACGGCGGAGACGCTCGGTGAACAGAGCCGCCAGCACCCGCGGCACCGGATCGCGCGGAATTTCCCCCGTGTCGATCCAACGCCGTACCCGCGAGATGTCGGTCGACAGCTCGGGGCGGCCCATGACCGCCGCCTCCCGGTTGACCAGCTGCGCGAGGTCGCGCCTGGACCAGCCCGCCAGGGCGAACAGGTCCTGCAGGCGGATGTTGGCGGCGGGAGTGGCGTGCCGCGGGTCGGGACGCTCGTCGGCCGGTTCCGGGCGAGCAGCCCGGCCCCGCTTTCGCCCGCCGTGGACAGAGCCCCGTTCGCCACCCTTCGACGTGGCGCCGGACGTGGCGCCTCGTGTGGTGAACAGCCTGACGAAGCGGCTCATCGCACGCGGCAGGAGCCGCACCTCCCGGCAAAGGTCCAGCACCGTCCTGAGACTCCCGCCGGGTCTGCCGCCCAGGACAGGCCGCCAGACCCACCAGAGGTAGGCACACCCGGCCAGGAGGGCCAAGGCCGCCAGAACAGCGCCCCCTGGCGAACGCTCGTACAGCGCAACGAGCACGGCCCACCCCTGCCGCCACCACCGCCCGGGCGATACGTCCGGCCCCTCAGCCGGTTGCCCGGCCGGGTCGGTGCGCCGTAGTCGGCCGCCGAGGCCGCTGCCCGTCGCCGCGAACCCGATGGCGGCGACCACCGCGGCGGTAAGGGCCGCGCGCAGCAGGACCATGCCGCGGGAGACATGCGTGGCGACCGTGCCCGGGGCTCTGTCCATGAGGGTCGCGGCCTCGTCCAGGGTGTGGTCCAGCGCCTTCGTCGTCCATACGGCGGTGCGCTGCGGGAGCGTCAGACCGGCCAGGGCCTGTTCTACGGCCCAGCGGTTGCCGACCAGTGTGGTGAAGTCCGGGCAGCGCGCGGGGTCGAAGCGCAGCGGGTCGGCCGTACGGAGGGTCTCCATCCGCCGGTGTTCAGCACACTGCCGGGCCTGGTTGGCCACTTCGTTGCGGATCACGACCCGTAGGTAGCCGACCGGATGTTCGATGGCCGCCGGATCGCGCAGCGCCCTGGTGAAGGCGGTCTGCACGATGTCCTCGGCCGAGACGACCGACTCCGGTACGCCACGGGCACGGAGCGCCTGCCGGGCGGTCGCCGTCAGACTGGTCCGGTGGTTGCGGTACAGCGCGCCCAGTTCCTCGGCGGTCACCGGCTTCCGCTCAGTCATCGTCGTCCTCCCGCTCCGGGCGCGCGTCCCACGAGCGGCACGAGTCGCAGGGACCGCGGTTGCGACGGGCCACGCTGTCGAGCCAGCCCTTGAATGCGGGGGCCAGCGGGGCGAGCACGGACAACAGTGCAGCAGCGAGCTCCAACTGCCCGACCTCCCTTGCGATGCGGGCCGTTGGCGCTCAGGGGGCGCGGTGGCCGTTCAGGGAAGAGAGGTGCGGGCCCGCCGTTCTCATGACGTGCCGGGCAAGATTTTTCCCGGCTACGGCACCCTGGCCGCGTCCGTGTCCGCGTCCGCAGCCGTCGTCTCCCCCGTCTCCGCGAGTGCGTTGTTGCGGCGGACCGAGGACCAGAAGGACCAGCCGATCAGGAGGACGCCGACGAGGCCGGTGATGACCTCGTTGATCTGGTACTGGATGGTGACCATGAGGATCACCGCCAGGGCGCCGATCGCGTAGTGGGCGCCGTGCTCCAGGTAGACGTAGTCGTCGAGCGTGCCCTGGCGCACCAGGTACACCGTCAGCGAACGCACGTACATCGCGCCGATGCCCAGCCCCAGCGCCATCAGGACGATGTCGTTGGTGATGGCGAAGGCGCCGATCACTCCGTCGAAGGAGAAGGACGCGTCCAGGACTTCGAGGTAGAGGAACATGAAGAAGGCGGCCTGGCCGGCGAGGACCACCGCCGAGCGTTCGCCCTCGCGTTCCCGTTCCTCCTCCGCCTCCAGACGGTTCTCGAAGAAGCCGGAGAGGCCGCCGACGATCATGTACGTGATCAGGCCCGCGATGCCGGAGACGAGGACCGTCTGTGCCTTGTCGGTGTGGGCGCCGCCGTGCTGGTGGGCGTGGGTCGCGAAGGTGAAGGACGTGATCAGCAGGACGATCAGGGCGAGGCAGACCGACAGCATGTCGACCTTGCCGAGCTTGGCGAGGGGGCGTTCCAGCCAGCCCAGCCACTGGATGTCCCGGTCCTCGAAGATGAAGTCGAGGAAGATCATCAGCAGGAACATGCCGCCGAAGGCCGCGATCGCCGGGTGGGCGTCGGTGACCAGCTGTTCGTAGCGGTCCTTGTCGGTCAGGGCGAGGTTGACGGCGTCGATCGGGTTCTTCTTCGCGGTGACGGCGACGATGACCACCGGGAACGCCAGGCGCATGCCGAAGACGGCGATCAGGACGCCGACCGTGAGGAAGATCCGCTGCCAGAAGTCGGACATCTTCTTCAGGATCCCGGCGTTGACCACCGCGTTGTCGAAGGACAGCGAGATCTCCAGGACGGCCAGGATCGCGATGACGCCGAACGCCGTCCAGCCGCCGTACCAGACTCCCAGGGCCAGACCGAGCGCGGTGACCGCGAACGACCAGCGGAAGGTCTTCAGAAGCACGGGTTTGCCCCTTCCTGTTGTCGCGCGGTCGCCCGCGGGCCGGGTACCCAATGACTCCGGCCTTCATCGGCGTTGTCTACCACGGCCGCCTGTCGTGCGGGTGACGGGGCGGACCGGGGGCACGGAAAAGGGGCCCTCGACCTTTTGGCCAAGAGCCCCTTCGGAGGCGGTGTCGCCGCGTCGTCACTTCCTGAACGCCGCCCGCCCGGACGTCCGCAGCGTGCCCACCGTCTTCAGGAGGCGGTCCGCCGGGTCCCGTAGGGACTGGTGGGCCAGGACCGTGTTGCGCAGGCCGCGGACCGGGCGGCGCCACAGGCGGTGGGCGGTGGCCACCGGGTGGGGGCGGGTGGCGAAACCTTCCCCCACGCGCAGCTCGCGGGTCTTGAGCCAGTCCTTCCACTCCTTGTCGCCGCGCCCGAGGTCCATGAGACGGACGCCGTGCCGGCCCGCCTCCTCGGCCATCCTGAGGTGCATGATCAACCCGGGCGAGTAGTAACGGAGTTCGGGGTCGTACGCCGTGAACCAGGCCGCGAACAGCGTGCGGGACGTCGGTCCGAAGTGGGCCGCGACCGGGCGGTCCCCGGCGTAGAGGACCGACAGGACGCCGGTGAAGTGTTCCTCGCGGACCCGGAACAGGTGGTCCACCAGGTCTACGATCCAGGGGCGGGCGAAGCGGTCCATGCGGCCGGTTCTGCGGTACTGGGCGGACTTCCACCGCATCAGCGTGTGCAGCACCTCGGGGTCGCGGTCGTCGTAGACGAAGCGCATCTCGCCGAGGTCGCGGCCCAGCCGGCGTTCCTTCTTCAGCGTCGTCTTGGCGATGCCCGGGTACGCGCCGCGCAGCCACTCGGCGTAGGGGACCTCGCCGTCACCGTCCTTCAGGTCGATCACCGGGGAGGCGAAGGTGCCCGTGACATGGCGGCCGAACGGCTGCTGTTCCTCGACCAGATGGTCGAACTCGAAGACCGAAAGCCCGCAGGCGCGCAGGAGTTGCTGGGCATCCCAGGTGACGCCGGGCCGGTGCACCAGGGCCTGGCAGTCGGAGAGACCCAGGCCGATCGCCCGGCCGACGCCGACGGGGTTGCGCTCGTACGGGAAGAAGCCGACCGGCTCTCCGCCCTCGTGCAGAACCGCCACCTGCGCACCGCCGCGGTACCGGCCGACGCCGTCCGCGAACTCCGGTGCCAGGAAAGGGTTCGCGTAGTCCGGCGACTCGTCCATCGCCTTGTGCCAGGCCTGGCGGAGCGTGGTGCTCAACTCCTCCGGTCTGTGGATCGTGATGTCCGCCTTGCCATTGGATCGCATGGATCGCATGGGCGACCGTCCCCCCACATTTCCCCCACGACGCGTCGTCCGCGCCCTTGCCTACTCGTCCCAAGGTACGACGAGACACGAACAGTTCGGCAGGTCTCAAACGTCGCGAAACAGTACGGACGCTGTCAAGGATGCCTGTGGTCACGGAAAAGTACGGATCGCCCAGCCGGTGTCGATCAGGACACGCCGGCGGAGGCGGTCACCGGCCGGTCCTGCCGGGCGCATGCCGCCAACACCAGTGTCACCGCGGCCGATGCCGTCGCCATCAGGGTCATCGCCGTTCCGGGAGAGGTCAGTTGGGCCGCCGTGCCCGCGAGGGCCGCGCCGACGCCCTGCATGGCGAGCAGTCCCGCGGAGCGCAACCCGAGGGCGTGGCCCGCGAGTTCGTCTGGAGTGAGCTCCATCAGGCGCTCCTGGAGGACGAGGCTCGCGCCGTAGCCCACAGAGCCGACACACACGGCGATCGCCGCCCACGGCATGCCCGGCCGCAGCGCGAAGAACAGGTACGGCGCGGCCAGCAGCAGGCGCAGCGGAATGTCGAGACGGGCGCGCAGGGCTGGCGGTACGAAGCGGCCGAGGGTCAGGTCGCCGACGAACATGCCCAGCGCCGCGCTCGCGAACAGCGTGCCCGCGGACCCGGAGTCGTAGGAGACGTAGAGGGATTCGCAGCCGACCACCAGGCCGTTGGGGACCCACAGGCCCAGGTAGGTGAGGCGGCGGGGCCGGGAGGACCACAGGAGGGCGTTGGTGCGCCAGGTCGCGGCGACGGACGGGCGGCCCGCGGCGCGGGGTGGGCGGGCGGTCAGGCCGAGGCGGATGACGAGGGCCGTGGTGGCGTAGAGGGCCGCCGCCAGGAGCAGGCAGACGCGCGGGGAGAGCAGGGCCAGCAGGGCGCCGCCTGTGGCGAAACCGGTGACCTGCATCAGCCCGTTGGCCATGTTGAAGACCGAACGCCCCAGCAGGAAACCGCTCTTGGGCAGGATCTCGTTCAGCAGACCCCCGCTCACTCCGCCGCCCAGCGAGGCGATCAGGCCCTCCAGGAACACGACGCCGAAGGCCGCCCCGATCGGCAGGCCGGGCAGTGCCAGTAACGCCGTACAGACGGCGAAGGCGGAGTTGAGGCCAGCCAGGGTGGCGCGCGGGGGCAGCCGGTCGGAGCCGGACAGGAACAAGGTCGCGCCGAGCATCTGGGCGAGCTGCGGCCCGAACATGCTCACCGCCGACAGCAGCGGCGAGTCCGTCGCCCGGTAGACCAGCGTGGCGAGCGCCAGCCCGCTGATCGTCTGGGCCGCGGTCTGGGCGGCGAAGGAGAAGAAGAACGGCGTGTACTCGGGGGTGCGGAAGAGCTCGCGGTAGCTGCGCATGCGCGGAGTCTGCTGGGGTGTGCGCGGGGGTCGTATTCTTTCGCGCGGACGCGAAAGAGGCGGGGGTGCCGATGGGTTGGTGGCAGGTCAACGCCGACACCCTCGCGCGGAGCCGGTTCGTGCTGTCGCCGTTCACCGAGACCTTCGCCGCGCTGAAACTGCTGCACATCGGGGTGGCCGCGCACCCCGGCGAGCAGCTGTGGCTGCGGGACCATCTGCCGGGCTACCGGCGGCTGTTGGCGGCCGATCCGGTCACCGGGCTGCTGGTGCGGGCGGGCCTCGGACGGGCCTGGACCGCCGACTTCCTCGCGCCCACGCCGAGGGACCGGGAGACGTTCGAGGCGGCCGTCGCACGGGTGCGTACGGCCCCTGCCGCCGCCGCACGGGCGAACCTCACGGTCTCCCTCGCCGGCCCGCTCCCCGCCGCCCTGGAGCGCGACGACCTGCCCGAGCGGGCGGCCCGGCTCCTGGAGTACGTGTGGGAGGAGACCGTACGGCCGTCCTGGGAGCGGCGCCGGCGCGTCCTGGAGGCCGATGTGGTCGCGCGGACCGCGCAGGTGAGCCAGGGCGGCTGGGCGACCGTGCTGGACGCGCTGCGGCCCGGGCGGACGCGGTGGCTCGGGGAGAACCGGCTCCAGGTCAATCTGCACGAGTATCCGCCGCGCGAGATCTCCGGCGCGGAGCTGGTCTTCGTGCCGGTGACGTCGAACGGGTCGAACGGCGGGTGGGTGTCGTGGGAGGAGCCCGACCGGTACGCCATCGTCTACCCGTGCGCGGGGGCGCTCGCCGACCATCACGGGCGGCCGGTGCCGGCCGCCCTCGGCGCGCTGCTGGGGACGTCCAGGGCCGGGGTGCTGGTGCTGCTCTCCGCGCCGATGAGCACCAGCCAGCTGACCGCCGTGACCGGGCAGGGGCTCGGCTCGGTGGGCCGGCATCTGAAGGTGCTGCTGGACGCGGGTCTTGTGGAGCGGCGGCGGGCGGGGCGCTCGGTGCTGTATTCGCGGACGGCGGCGGGGGAGGTCGTGGTGAAGGCCGCGGCCGGACTCTGAGCCGCCGTGGCCGCAGGCCGGTAAGCACACCTGTAAGTGCGGAGACGCACGGGCCCGTGGGGAGAACGACATTTACCGGAGTTAGCATCCGGTTATGACGACTACAGAGAACACGGGTCCCCTCGCCGTCGAGATCGGGTCGCTCAAGGGCGGCTCGGCGGACCTCTCGCAGTACGCGGGCAAGGCCGTCCTCGTGGTGAACGTGGCCTCCAAGTGCGGGCTGACCCCCCAGTACACGGGCCTTGAGCGACTCCAGGAGCGGTACGCGGCACAGGGCTTCACCGTGCTGGGCGTGCCCTGCAACCAGTTCCTCGGGCAGGAGCCCGGCAGCGCCGAGGAGATCGCCGAGTTCTGCTCGGCGACGTACGGCGTGACCTTCCCGCTGACCGAGAAGGTCGAGGTCAACGGAGACGGCCGGCACAAGCTGTACGACCGCCTCGTCGGCTTCGCGGACGGCGAGGGCCACACCGGCGACATCCGCTGGAACTTCGAGAAGTTCCTGATCGGCCGCGACGGCACGGTCGTCGCCCGCTTCTCCCCGCAGACCGAGCCGGAGTCGGCGGAGGTCGTGGCGGCGGTGGAGAGCGCCGTCGCCTAGAGCGGTCGCCCAGCACGGTCGCCCTGCGCGGTCGCGGGAGAACACCGTAGGAAGGTGTTGGCCTTGCCCCCGGGGGCGGAGCCGAGCCCCTGGCCGGGGCAGGGCCGAGCCCCCTCGGCCGGGACGGCGGGCCAGTCGAGAGGGCTCTTTCGGTGTACCTAGTAGCTATGAAATTGTGAGTGATCATCCGTCACGCGAGGCCGACAGTCCCCCTGCCGACCTCAGCCACGAAGGTGTTCCACGCGTCGGAGGGGAACGCCAGCGTGGGGCCGCTGGGGGTCTTGGAGTCCCGTACGGCCAACGCCGCGAGAGCTGGGGACTTGACCTCGACACACGCGCCGTTTCCGGCCGAGTACGAGGACTTGATCCAGTTGTCCGTGGCGCCTTGCTGAATTGCCATTTTTGCTCCGGTTACGCCAGTTGATGAGTCGCTGTCACCGCGCGTCACGTCCGACCACGAACGCTCCGGACGCACAACACGGTTTGCGCCAACGCCTGTTGCTCGATGGCGTGATCGACGCTACTCGCCAACATCGGTAGGCGAAGCTGCCATTCACTCGACCGGGTGGCATATTCCCCTGGTGCTTCCATCCTGGCTGGCGGAAGGTGTAAGGTGCGGCACCTTCCGCCGGACGGGCCACTCAGCGCGCGTACTCCTTCGCGATGTCCGCGATGAACTGGTGCGACTGATCCACGTTCAGGGCCTGGGCGCGCAGGTGCTCGTACATGACGCTGTACTTCTGCACATCGGCCGCCTTCTCCAGGTACAGGTCACTGGTGACACCCTCGATGTACACGACGCTGGAGTCCGCCGCGTCGGGGAACTCCAGGATGGCGTACTGACCGTTGAGACCGGGGTGCGCGCCCACCTCGTACGGCAGCACCTGCACGGTGACGTGCGGGAGTTGGGACATCTCGGCGAGATTCTCCAACTGCTCGCGCATGACCTGACGGCCCCCGACGACCCGGCGCAGGGCCGCCTCGTCCAGCACCGTCCACAGGCGCAGCGGGGACTCCGCGGCGGAGACACGTTCCTGCCGGCGCAACCGCACCTCGACCCGCTTCTGGATGTCGCTCGGCGAGGTCTCGGGCAGCGCGCCCCGGATGAGCGCCTCGGCGTAGGGCCGGGTCTGCAACAGGCCGGGGATGATCTGGGGTTCGTAGGCCCGCAGCGACGCCGCGTCCGTCTCCAGGCCGATGTAGACGCTGTACGGGATGTCGCCGAAGGAGTGCCACCAGCCCTGCTGGCGCGAGTCCTTGGCCATCTGCATCAGCGAGTCGACGATCCGGACGTCCTCGACCTCGTAGACCCCGCACAGGTCGCGGACGTCACGCTGGCTGATGCTGCGCCGGCCGTTCTCCAGCCGGCTGATCTTCGACTGCGACACCAGCAGCCGCTCGGCAACCTCTTCGGCCGTCATGCCCTTGAGCTCTCGGAGCCGACGCAACTCCTGGCCCAACCGGCGTCGCCTGACGGTGGGATTGACACTTGACGCCACGGGAACGTGCACCTCCGGCTGCATGCCTCTACTTGCCACTGCTTATTGCTACTTGCCGCTACTTGCTGCTCACTGCTTGCCACTTTGCGTATCTGCTGTTGAGCAGACTGCCACCAAGGTGGTTTCTACCGCTGGGAAACGGTGGATATGCGGCAGGTACGAGCCAGGTTCCGGTTGCCCACGGCGTCCGTAGATGCGGCCGAGCGGGGTGGAGTGACGTTACGTCTACTCCACCCCGCTCGGACCAGCGGCTCCCGAACCGGGTCTTTGGGGACTGGCGGTGCGGCGGTACTGCTTGTGGTGCTGTGGTGCGTGTACTGCGGTCATACGGTCGTGCGGTGGTGCCGGTCGTGCGGTGCTGCTCCGCGGTGCGGGCGTGTGCCGTGGAACTGCGGCTCAGTGAGCCACGGCGCGCGCCATGGTGCCGCGGTGCGGCTGCATCGGAACACCACGAGCCGGTTCCGGTGGCCTTGATCCGGGCACGGCCTGACGGCCGGCCGGGGCCGGGCTACGGCGTGGCTGTGCCGCCACACCGTTCTGGACGTCCATCACGGCGTGCGCCACGAGTCCGCCCATGGGGTCGTGCCTGATCAGGTCCCGCAGCCGGGAGCGGGACGAACGTCCCTCGTTACCCGGATACAGGTGTTTGCCGAGACCGACCGCGTGCGCCAGTGCGGCGAGCGCGGCTGTCCGCGGGTCCGGCGGTACGCCGGTGCGGATCGCGGAATCGAGTCGGCCCCTGATCTCACGGCTGATCTCGTTGTCCGTCGCCTGATAGCGAGTCGTCGGCAGCACCCCGCACATCTGTCCCGCCACGGCATGCACCATGCCGCACCGCTCCAGATGCGAGAGGTAGGTCTGGCGAAGTCCCAGTCGGGGCCCGCCAATCCAGTTCACTGCACGCACGGGAGCGCCACGCCTTCGCAGCAACTCCAACGCGCAGTCCAAAGTCGGATCTCCAGTCGGCCGTGGCACGACCACGGCGATACGATCCCCGTCTGGGGCTATCCGTCCGGCCAGCGCCAGCTCCACTAGCTGCGCTCCGGCCAGACCGAGGTCGAGCGACTGCGGCTGCGCAGTGGTACCCGTGGCCGGGTCCAATGCCAGCAACAGAAGCTCTTCCGGAAGAGTTCTGCGGCTCCTGCCCATCCATGCCTCCCCGCGTGGATGAATGACAGGGTGACCCCTCTCACATTGGTCTGTCGAGGGTGCGTGACCGCTTCGTGATGGAACCGGCAGGTATGTCGTTCTCGTCTACCGCAGGGGTTAAGCCCGCACACAGGACACTGGTACATGGTTCGGACAACGGTGTTTGATGCGTTGTCCGGACTGCGGGTAGGAGATTTCCCGGCTGTTTTCAGCTGTTTTTGTAGCTGTCTCGGCTATCTCGGTCGGTTCGGTTGACGCACGGTGGGCGTGCGGCTCATGGAGGAGGCATCGGTGGCGGGCGAGTCCCCCGACAGGTCGAAGCAGCGCGAGTCGTCGGCAGAACCGACGTCGGGGAGCGCGAGTCCGGTTCCCGAGGCGAGGTCCGAGCGCGACCCGCGCCTGGCGGTGGCCCGGGAGGCCACGGCGACGTCTCAGCGCGGGGGTGTGGACACGGCGACGAAGATCTTCTCGATCCGGGAACTGCGGCCGGAACCGGCGGAGGACGAGGCGTCGGGGACGGCTGGCGGCGGAGTCGGTGGGTCGGGCTCGAACGGTGAGTCGGGCTCGGCCGGTGGGTCAGGTTCGGCCGGTGAGTCGGGCTCGGCCGGTGGGTCAGGTTCGGCCGGTGAGTCAGGTTCGGCCGGTGAGTCAGGTTCGGCCGGTGAGTCGGGCTCGGCCGGTGAGTCGGGCGCAGGCAGTGGGTCGACCGCAGGCAGTGGGTCGACCGCGGGTGGTGGGTCGACCGCGGGTGGTGGGTCGGGGACGGCCGGTGAGTCGGACACGGCTGGCAGGGCTGGTGGAACCGACGAGTCCGGTGGGGCCGGCGGGGCGAGTGATGCCAGCGGGTCCGGTGAGGCCGGCGAGGCCGACGGGTCCCTTGAGGCGGCTGGGGTCGGTGAAGCTCGTAGCTCCGGCGGTCCCGAGTCCAGTGAGGGTGGCGAGGGTCCCGAGGGCGCCGAAGTCCCCGAGGGTGCTGAAGGCGCGGAAGCTGCCGGAGCCGTCGATACGCAGAACCCTTCCGCCAAGGGCGGCCCGGCGGGCGATGCCCGGCTGCGGGCGGCTGTGGCGGCTTGGGTGGCGGGGTCGGACGAGCCCGAGGGATCGGACAGTCCGGACGGTTCGGACGGGTCGGTCGGTTCGGACGGGTCGGTCGGTTCGGACAGTCCGGACGGGTCGGTCGGTTCGGACGGGTCGGTCGGTTCGGACAGTCCGGACGGGTCGGTTGGTTCGGACGGGTCGGTCGGTTCGGACAGTCCGGACGGTTCGGACGGGTCGGTCGGTTCGGACGCCCGGGAACCTGCCGGGGCCGAGGTGGCCGACGACGCGGGCGAGGTCTCCACGGCTGAGGACTCGGAGAAGTCCGCCGAGAGCGCGGAGACCGTGGTCGTAGCGACGCGCCCCGCGAAGGGCCCCAAGGGCCGCCCTGAGGACGCGGAGACCGCTGCGGAGGCCGAGGAGGGCTCCGTGAGCGCCGGAGCGGGCGTAGCGGCCGACGCGGGGCAGGATGCCGAGCCCGATGACGCCGGGACTGCGACCGACCGTGACGGAGACGTGACCGGGGACGGTCCGCAGGACGCGGTTCCCGAGACCGCGGAAGCCGACGAGGCCGAGGCCGACGAGATCGCGGACGCCCGCCCGGAAGCCACCGGCACGTCCTCGGAAGGCGGCACCCCCGAAGACGCGGTTCCCGACGCGGACGAGACACCGAAGGCCGACGGGGACGCGGACGAGGAACCGCAGGACACCGCCCCCAACGCGTCCGGGGACGGAGACGAACCGGAGGACGCCGCACCCGACTCGTCCGCGGGCGAACCGCAAGACACTGCACCCGGCGCGTCCGAAGACGAGCCGGAGGACGTGGCGGACGAGCCGGGCGACACCGCCCCCGTCCCCGAAACACCCGCCCCCGGGCCGAAAGCCGCCGATGGCGCTGGCGGCGCCCCGCAGGCTTCACCCGCACCCGACAACGCGACCCGCACGGGTGGTGCGAGTGGGCAGACGAAGGCGGTTGATCAGCCCACCGCCGTCTTCAAGGCCGTACGGCCGCCCAAGCCCGCGGTGGACCAGCCGACCACCACGCTCAAGGCTCCCCCGGCGCCCGAGGCCAAGCCCGAGGCTCCCGCCGAGCGCACCAGCAAGTTCGTCGCGCTCAAGCCCCTCGACGAGCCCCGCACGCCCCGCCCGGACGCCACCCGCCCCGTCCCCCAGGTCGGCCCCGAGCGCACCGCCCAGGTACCGCTTCCCCCGAAGCCCCCGCTGGACCTCCTCGCCGAGCTGACCAACACTCCGCCACCGCCGGAGACCCCGGTCCGCACGGCGATCCGCAGGGTCAAGATCTGGACCCCGCTGGTCGTCCTCCTGGCGATCGTGTTTGCAGTAGTGCAGGCTCTGAGGCCGCTGCCGACGCCCTCGCTCACCCTCACCGCCGACGACTCGTACACCTTCGACGGCAGCAAGGCGAACCTTCCGTGGCCGAGCGAGGGCCAGGGCTGGATGGACGTCAACGGCATCGGCACGATGGGCAGCTTCGGCAAGCAGACGCCGGTCGCCATCGGCTCGGTCGCCAAGGCGATGACGGCGTACATCGTCCTCAAGGACCACCCGCTGAAGTCGGGCGCGGAGGGCGAGAAGATCACCGTGGACGCGACCGCCGAGAAGGAGGGCGGTTACGACAAGGACGGCGAGTCCACCCTCAACACCGTCAAGGCGGGCGACGTCCTCACCGAGAAGCAGGCGCTGTCGGCCATCATGATCCCGTCGGCGAACAACATCGCGCGTCTGCTGGCCCGTTGGGACGCGGGCTCCGAGGCGGCGTTCATCAAGAAGATGAACGACACCGCCAAGGCGCTGGGGATGACGAACACGACGTACACGGATGCCTCGGGCCTGAAGGAGACCACGGTCTCCACCGCCGAGGACCAGGTGAAGCTGGGCAATCAACTGGTCGGGATCCAGGCGCTGATGGACATCACCAAGCTGCCGAGCTGGGTCGACCCGTCGGGCAAGAAGTGGACCAACTACAACCGCCTGGTGCCGTACAACAACTCGCTCGGCATCAAGACCGGCACCACCACCGCGGCCGGCGGCAACCTGCTCTTCGCCGCCACCAAGGAGGTCGGCGGTGAGACGGCCGTCGTCGTCGGCGCGATCCTCGGCCAGCACACCGCGCCGATCATCGACACGGTCAACGCGGTCAGCAAGACGGCGATGCTCGCGGCGCAGGACGCGATGACCTCGGCGAAGATCCTGAAGAAGGGTGACGTCGTCGGGTACGTCGACGACCAGCTCGGCGGTCACACGCCGGTCGTCGTCACCAAGGACGTCGCCGCGGTCGGCTGGGCCGGCCTCAAGGTGAAGCTGTCCTTCGCCCCCGACGCCGTACCGCACACCGCGAAGGCCGGCACCAAGGTGGGCACGCTCACCGTGGGCGACGGTTCGGGCGGTGCGGTCAAGGTGCCGGTCGCCCTGCAGAAGGATCTCGCGGAACCGGCCCTGACCGCGAAGCTGAAGCGTCTCGGCTGACCCACGAGGCGTTGTTCGTCACCGCACCCCGTCGGCCGGCCACCCGCACGGGAGCCAGTCGGCGGGGTGCGTGCTAGCGTCGCGAATCGGGGCACGTCGCCGGTCGAGCCGGACGCGGCGTCGAACAGGCCGGGAACGGGACGGGACCCGGCCGGGAACAGAAGACGGGACACGGGGAGTGCCTTCAGGTGGCCACAGCGGAGCCGACACGCGCCGACGATGCCGATCCGGGCCCGGGAGCCGGCCCGCGAATACACCTGCCCGTGCACCACACGGACCGCGACAGGACACGTAGCGGAAGCACCCGGTGGGCGGGCCTGATCGACCGCCTCCGCGCCCCCTTCCTCCGCCACCCGGTGATCGGCTTCACGCTGCTCTCCGGGGTCCTCCACATCGTCTGGTTCTTCACGTTCGCGAACAGTGGCGGCGATCTCGCGGCGCAGGACGCCTGGGCGGAGTTCGTCGGCCGGCACCCGGACTCGGCGTACAACCTCGCCTGGTACGGCGGCATGCACCCGGTGTCGTACAGCGTGGTCTCGCCGTATCTGATGTCGGTTCTCGGTGTCCGTACGACGATGATGATCGCCGGGACGATCTCGGCGGGCCTGCTCACCCTGATCCTGATCCGCAGCCGCTCGGTGAAGAACCCGCTGTGGGCCTCGCTCGCGGGTGTCTTCGCGCTGCTGTGCAACGCGGCGTCGGGCCGGGTGACGTACGGCCTGGGGATGGTGTTCGGGCTCGGCGCGGTGGCCGTCGTCTTCTGCTGGCCGTACCGCTGGCGCTACAAACGCTGGGCGAAGGCCCTGTGCGCGGCCCCGCTGGCCGCGCTCGCGACGATGTCCTCGCCGGTGGCCGGCCTGTTCGTGGGCCTGGTCGCCGTAGCCCTCTTCCTCCAGAAGCGGCGGCCCGGCGCCTGGGCGCTCGGGCTCGCGCCCGCGGCCGTGGTGGCCGTGTCCGCCTGGCTGTTCCCGTTCTCCGGCACCCAGCCGATGCTGTTCGGCTCGATGATCCTGCCGCTGGCGTCCGGGGTCCTCGTCTACTTCCTGGTGCCGCACGAGTGGACGACCGTACGGATCACGGCGGCCGTGTACAGCATCGGCGTCATCCTGGTGTGGCTGGTCAGTTCGCAGATCGGCTCGAACATCAGCCGGCTGGCGATGCTGTTCGCCGGTGTGGCCCTGATCGCCGCGCTGCCGTTCGCCGTGCCGCGCTCGCGCAAGTGGTACGCGATCGTGCTGGCCTTCGTCGGCTTCACCGGCTGGATCGGCTTCAAGTCGGTCGACGACGTCGTCAACACCGCCCCCGCCGCGTCCTGGTCGCACGAACTCGCCCCGCTCGTCAACGAACTCCAGGAGGTCGGCGCCGAGCGCGGACGGGTCGAGGTCGTCCCGGCCCGCTCGCACATCGAGGCCTCCGCACTCGCGCCCTACGTCAACCTGGCCCGCGGCTGGAACCGCCAGGCCGACATGGAGCGCAACCCCCTCTTCTACGACGACACCCTCAACTCGGCGAACTACCACGAGTGGTTGCAACGCTGGGCCGTCCACTACGTCGTACTGCCGAAGGACAAGCTGGACGGCGACGGCGGCGAGCGCGAACGGGACCTGGTCCAGCGCGGGATGCCGTATCTGAAGCAGGTCTGGGGCGACACGAACTGGCAGCTGTTCCAGGTCACCGACCCGACGCCGCTCGCCGAGCCGAACGCGGTCGTCGACCGGGCCGAGCAGGGCGAGCTGACCATCGAGGTGAAGAAGAAGGGCCGGATCCTCATCCGCATCCCGTACTCACCGTGGCTGAGCGTCGTCGACGCGAAGGGCAAGAGCCTCAAGGCGCCGCAGGAGACCGACGCGTCCAAGCACCGTGCCGAGGGCACGCCGAAGACGTACGACAACCTCAACGGGTGCCTGATGGAGACGGAGGAGGACTCCAAGGGCGACAAGTGGACGATGCTCCTCGCTCCGCGGGCTGGCACGTATCGACTCGCGGCGCCATACCAGTTGCCCCGAGGTACTCCATGCCCGGACGAGTTGAAGTGAGCCGTTTGTCGGCCTGAACGGCCTCGTCCTCAAACGCCGGACGGGCTGATGGATGCACGCCGGAGTTGAGTAGTTACCGAAGCCGGTCCACGTATTTGTCGGTGCCCGGGACTGTGGGGATGAACGGTGCCACCAACTCCACGCGCCCCAGGCCGGATTCGGTCACCGGTGCTTCGAGGTCCGTGAAGTACTCCTCCCAGCAGTCCCGCGGATCCGCCTCCAGGAACCAGAGCAGCGTGAGCCGGGTGTCGACCCCCTCGACCTGCTTGACGTAGGTCATGCGGTCGCCCGGCAGCGGGGTGGGGCGGAAGATCGTCACCATCGCGGCCGGGGAGCCCGCGAGGCGCTTCGGGAGATGGCGGGAGCGCAGCCATTCCAGCAACTCGGCGCGCTGCTCGGCGGATTCGGCGTCGACGACCTCCAACACCAGCCCGGCGTAAGGGTGGTCGAGGGCGTGGAAGTCCCTCGGTCCGGCCGCGCCGTCGCGGTAGACGGTCGCCTCGTGGTCCTGGAACGCGGTGAAGACGTGCGTACGGTCCTGGTAGACCCGGCCGTCGCGATTGAGCCGTTTGTTGATGCCGACGGTCCACTTCATGTGGTCGTCGTAGCGGCCCTCGGTGACCCAGTACGTGGAGAGGTAGCAGCCGGCGGTAACGGGCTGCGCGATCGCCGACTTCTCGGGATGACGCAGGAGTTGGAGGTCGCGGGTGGCGACCCAGCGGCGGCCGGCGTACATCCAGGGCATGGCCATCGCGCCGGCGTAGTAGTGGTCGTCCTCGTACCAGCGGTTGTAGGCGTACTCGTGGCCCGGGTGCGGTTCGACCATGGTGATGAGCGCGTGGCCCGGCCGGACTCCGTACGGTCCTACGGCGGCCAGTTCGGCGTACACGTCGCTCCGGGTGTCCTCGCTCACGTCGCTCCCCTTCCGTCCTCCGCCGGTCGCCCATACTCTGACGCCCCGTCAGATAAACCGCCAGACCCCGGGAGGGATCGGATGTCGCTGCTCGCGGGCAAGACCGTCGTCGTCTCGGGGGTGGGGGCCGGACTCGGCCACCAGGTCGCCGCCGCCGTCGTACGGGACGGAGGGAACGCCGTGCTCGGCGCGCGCACGGAGGCGAATCTCGCCAAGTCGGCCGCCGAGATCGATCCCGACGGGTCGCACACGGCGTACCGGGCGACGGACATCACGGACGAGACCCAGTGCGAGGCGCTCGTGGAGGTGGCGCGGGAGCGGTTCGGGCGGGTCGACGCGGTGGTCCATGTGGCCGCGTGGGACAGCTACTTCGGCGGGATCGAGGACGCGGACTTCGCCACCTGGCAGTCGGTGCTCGACGTGAATCTGCTGGGTACGTTGCGGATGACGCGGGCGTGCCTGCCGGCACTGAAGGAGGCGGGTGGCGGCTCGGTCGTCATCATCGGGACACAGTCGGCGGTGGCGGCCCCCTCGCAGGTGCGGCAGGCGGCGTACGCGGCGTCGAAGGGGGCGCTGACGAGCGCGATGTACTCGCTGGCAAGGGAGTTGGGGCCGTACCGGATCCGGGTGAACACGGTGCTGCCGGGGTGGATGTGGGGGCCGCCGGTGGAGGCGTACGTGCAGTTCACCGCGCACACCGAGAAGGTGCCGGAGGCGGAGGTGCTGAAGCGGCTGTCCGACCGGATGGCGTTGCCCGAGCTGGCGACGGACGGGGATGTGGCGGACGCGGCGGTGTTCCTGGCGTCGGAACGGGCGCGGGCGATCACGGGCCAGTCGTTGCTGGTCAACGCCGGGGAGCTGATGCGATGAGTTCATGTAGGTGAACGCCGAACATCAATCCGAACGATTTTACTTCCCCTTGACCGTGCGCTTACTTGTCGTGCTCACGCGCGACCGCCCACGATGAGCCCCGGGCTGAACCGGCTCAATCGTGGGAGGGCGCATATGAACGGGCTCGACTGGGCCGTGCTCATCGGCTATTTCGGCGTGATGGTGGCCATCGGTGTGTGGTCGCACAAGCGTGTCGACAACGTGAGCGACTTCTTCACCGCCGGCGGCAAGATGCCCTGGTGGCTGTCCGGCATCTCGCACCACATGTCGGGCTACAGCGCGGTCATGTTCACCGGCTACGCGGGCATCGCCTACACCTACGGCGTCACGTCCTTCATCACCTGGTCGTTCCCGATCGCGCTGGGCATCGCCATCGGCTCCAAGCTTTTCGCGCCGCGCATCAACCGGCTGCGCTCCCGGCTCCATGTGGCCTCCCCCCTTGAGTACTTGAAGAACCGCTACAACCTGCGGACCCAGCAGGCGCTCGCCTGGTCAGGGATGCTGCTGAAGATCGTGGACGTGGCGGCCAAGTGGGCAGCGATCGCAACCCTGTTGTCCGTCTTCACAGGTGTGTCCCTGAACCAGGGCATCCTCATCACCGGCGCGATCACGGCGGTCTACTGCACGATCGGCGGCCTGTGGGCGGACGCGCTGACCGAACTCGGCCAGTTCATCATCCAGTTGCTCGCCGGCGTCTCCATGTTCGTGGCCGTCGTACTGAAGTTGAACGACAAGGGCATCGGATTCCTCGGCGCCTGGGACGAACCGGCGCTGCAGGGCCACGGCAAACCACTGGTCGGCCCCTACGGCACGGTGTTCCTCCTCGCGTTCCTCTTCATCAAGCTCTTCGAGTACAACGGCGGCATGCTCAACCAGGCCCAGCGCTACATGGCCACCAAAAGCCCCCACGAGGCCGAGCGTTCGGCCCGGCTGTCAGCAGCACTGTGGCTCATCTGGCCGACGGTCCTCTTCTTCCCCATGTGGATGTCCCCGCTCCTGGTCCACGCACAGAAGCCTGACGGCTCCGACTCCTACGGCCTGATGACCGAACAACTCCTCCCGCACGGCCTGTTGGGCCTGGTCGTCGTAGGCTTCTTCTCCCACACGATGGCCATGTGCTCGTCCGACGCGAACGCGATCGCGGCCGTCTTCACAAGGGACGTGGCACCGGTCGTATCGGCCAAGGCCCGTGCGTGGAACGACCGTTCGGGCCTGATCGCGGCCCGCGTCACCACGGTCGTCTTCCTCGGCCTGTCGATGGCGGTGGCCACGCAGATCAACTCGCCCACCTTCAAGGACATCATCACCGTCGTCATCAAATGGGTCGCGGGTCTCATGGGCCCGATCGCGATCCCGATGATGCTGGGCCTGCTCCGCCCCTTCCGCAAGTCCGGCCCCACGGCGGCCCTGACGAGCTGGGCGGCGGGCCTGTTTGCCTTCTGGCTGGTCAACTACCCGATCAACTGGGAGGTCGACGGCGGAGTCCCGCTCCAGTACCAGGTGTCGATACCGCTCGCGGTGTCGCTCGTCCTCTACATCCTCATCGGCTATGTGAAGCCCGAGGACACCCCGGAGCGGGACGCACTGATCGAGAAGATCAACGGCGGCGGGGACGACGACGGGGACGCGGCGGCGGTGGCCGTACCGGCACAGGCAGAGGTGGAGGACGACGTGGTGGGCAGGCAGTCGTAGTCAGGCGCCTCTGGGATACCGGGCGATCCAGCCCGGAGAGGACCCGGCGGGCCCGTGCAACGCGGGCCCCTGGGTCATCTCCACGGCGAAGTCGTCCGCGAGCACGAGCAGCGTGGGACGGCCCTCCAGTTCGGCCAGCCAGGCCGGCGGGAGGGCCGTCTCGCCGTGCAGCGCCCCGAGCAGACCGCCGGTGAGCGCGCCGGTCGCCCCCGAGGGCCCGCCGTGATTCACCGCAAGACACAACCCATGCCGTACGTCCTCCCCGACGAGCGCGCAGTAGACAGCCCCCGCGAGCACCCCCTCCGCGCTCCCCTCCCCCACGAGTTCCTCGACCCGCCCGGAGGTGGGCAGCCCCTGCCGTACGGCCCCGAGGGCACGCTGAAGGCCGTCGGAGACGGGCTGATTCCCCGGCCGGGCGGCCAGCAGCGCAAGAGCCCGCTGCACGGCACCGTCGAGGCTCTCCCCCCGTGCGAGCCCATGCACGACGACGGCGTACGCACCGGCCGCCAGATACCCGACCGGATGCCCGTGGGTCTGCGCCGCGCACTCCACGGCAAGCTGCATCACGAGCTGCGGCTCCCACCCGACGAGCAGCCCGAAGGGCGCGGAACGGGCAGCCGCCTCGCCCCCCACCTCACCGGGATTCTTGGGCGCGTCGAGAGTCCCCATCCGCTCGTCCCCAAACCCCATCAAACAGGCCCGAGTTGGATCCCGCCGCGCGTAGAGCCACTCCTCCCGCGCGAGCCATCCGTCATCCTTACGACGTTCATCGGGTCCCCAGTCGTGCTGGGTGGCGGCCCACCGCAGATACGCCCGGTGCAGATCGGTGGGCGGATGCCAGGCCCCGGTATCACGCCTCACCTGCGCCCGGATAAGCCCGTCGACGGTGAAAAGGCTGAGCTGCGTGAGATGAGTGACGGCCCCGCGCCGCCCGTACCCGAACACGAGATCCACGACGCCCTCCGCACCGTAGGCCTCCCGGATCTCGTCGATCGCCAACAGGTCGACGGGCGAACCGAGCGCATCCCCCACGGCGGCCCCCACCAGCGTCCCCCGCACCCGGCTCCGAAAGTCCTGCTGCTCGCCCCGCCCCCAGACGGCCCCGGCTGCGGCACTCACCAAGACCTCCTCAGGCTCCGTCTGTACGTACGAGTCAGCTCAGCACTGTAATCGAACGGGGACAGTGGGTTGAGGGGGTGGATCGGTATGCGGGGAGTTGGACTGGCCTGCACCGGAGAAGTCACCGTTGGGCCACTCGCTTCTTTGTCAGTGTCGGGCTTCCACGGACCGAGTAAAGGGCGCTCCCTGCGGTCGCGTCGGCTACGCCGATTCCGCTGCGCTCCACCCTTGACTCGCTCCGCTCCAGCCCGTCTTAGAAGCGAGCGAGCAGCCCGGAGGAATGGGGGGCCGAGGCATGCCGACCCCTCACGTCGGCTGCGTTGCCGGCCGGTGTGGCGGGACGCGCCAGCGTCTCGCCTGCACGCCGGGCCGGCTTAGCGGCCACCCGCCGGTGGGGGGGGAGGAGGCCCGGGGGGTGGGGTAGGTGCCGTAGAAGTGTGTCACTTCCAGGGAAAGCGACACACTTTTTTGGGACCCCTACCTCCCCCTCCCTCTCCCCCCTCCCGCCCTCGGGGATCCAGCCACTCGCCGTTGGCCGCTGAGCCGGCCCGGCGTGCTGGCGAGGCGCGGTCGCGTCCCGCTCCGCCGGTTGCGGACGCAGCCGACGTAAGGGGTTGGCATGCCTCGGCCCCCCATTGCTCTCCCCGGGCCGCTCGCTCGCTTCTGAAACGGGATTGTGTGAGGTGAGTCAAGGGTGGAGCGCAGCGGAATCGGCGCAGCCGACGCGACCGTAGGGAGCGCCCTTTACTCGGCTCACGCAATCCCGACACTGACAAAGAAGCGAGTGGCCCAACAGCAACCGGTGACAGACCTCGTCATCAACATGCCCGTCCGGGTCACCGATCCACCTGACCCGGCACGAGTTCGGCCCACACGGTCTTGCAGGCGGCGGGTGCCTCATCAACACCCCACCGATCCGCGTACGCGGCCACGAGCAGCAGCCCGCGCCCCGATTCCGCGTACGCCGAGGCCGAGTTCGGAACATGCGGGACCCGATCACCCCGAGCGTCCGTCACCTCGATACGGAGCGTGCCCGACGCGTCGAGTCGTAGGGCCAGTCTGAAGTCACGTCCGGGTACCCGCCCGTGTACGACGGCGTTCGCGGCCAGTTCGGCGACGATGTGCTCCGCAGCGTCGGACGGCAGTCCCCAGTCGGCGAGTTGACGTTCCGTGAGGAGCCGGGCGAGACGGGCTCCCCGCCGGGTCGCGGACAACAGCACGGTGAAGTGCCCTACCAGGGGCGCGGCTTGGGTGATTTCTTCATTCACATCACTCAGCGTGGTCACTCCTGTCTACCCTGAACAGCATTCATGTCGGTACTGAGCGCGACTGTCCGGGTGCTGTCCGGGGTCGTCCGGCTCGTGCACTGGAGGTGGGCAGCGTGGAGGATGAAGAGTCGGCGGCCGTGCTGAAGGCGGTCGGCCGTCAGATCAAGATGTGGCGAGAGGCCGCTGGGCTGTCGCAGGCAGAGTTCGGGGTGGCGATCGGGTACAGCGCGGAGATGGTCTCGTCGGTGGAGCGGGGACGACGGGCGCCCAAGCCGGAGTTCCTCGACAAGGCGGACAAGGTCTTGAAAGCGGGCGGCATGATCACCGCGATGAAGGAGGACGTGGAGAAGGCTCGGTACCCGAAGAAGGTGCGGGATCTGAAGAAGCTGGAGGACGAGGCCGTAGAACTCGGGGCCTACGACAGTCACCAGATTCACGGTCTGCTGCAAACCCCGGAATACGCGCGGGAGTTGTACACGATGCGACGACCCGCGTACACGGAGGAGGAGATCGACCGTTACGTCACCGCGCGCATGGCGCGGAAGGTCGTCTTCGAGCGAGTCCCCCGGACGCTCATCACCTTCGTGCAGGAAGAGGTGACGTTGCGACGGCCGCTCGGGGGCAGAATGGTGCTACGGCAACAGCTTGAACACCTTCTGGATATCAGCAAGTTGCGGCATGTTGAGATTCAGGTGATGCCCACGGACCGTGAGGACCACGCAGGTATGGCGGGCTCGATCCGGCTGCTGAAGCTCCGCGACGGCAAGGCACTCGGGCACTCGGAGGGCCAGCTCCACAGCCGTCTGATCAGTGATCCGAAGGAAGTTCAGGTCCTGGAAATGCGCTATGGCATGATCCGGGCGCAGGCTCTCACGCCACGGGAGTCACTGGTCTTCATCGAGAAAGTAATGGGAGAAGAGACATGACCTCCGCGCTGGAGTGGTTCAAGAGCAGCTACAGCAGCAACGACGGCCCTGACTGCGTCGAGGTCGCCATAGCCCCCGCAGACACCACGGTCCACGTACGCGACTCCAAGAACACTCAGCGCGCTCAACTCGCCTTCACGGATGCCTCGTGGGCCGAGTTCGTGGCGTTCGCCAGCCGCTGAGCCCGTGCGCGGCGGGCGCGGCGTGCCAGGCGACTCCGAGGAAATCGCCCGGCACTGGCTGCCGCCGATGCGGATCAGCGTGAATCGGCGCGGGACTACGTGAGCTTCTCGCACACCTTGAAGCTGTTGCCCTTGTACTGCACGCAGACGACGGTGTTCTTGGGGACCTTCAGCCCCTTGCCGTCGGCGTGGCCCCAGCCCGTGTAGGCGGAGTAGATGCCGTCGATCTTTCTGACCGTGGCCTTCTTCCAGCCGGCGCCGACCTTGGTCGTGCCACCCGGCTTCTTGTAGGTCCAGCGCGCGTAGTAGGTCCCGGTGCGCTTGACACCGGTCTCCCTGTCTCCGCCAATGGCGTCCACGATCCGCGTCGAGGTGCCCTTGGTGTACGTTTTGTCGCCATTGATGCAGTAGATCGGATTGTGACGGCACGCTACGAAGTTGACCGTCGTCGTCGCCGCCGAAGCGGGCGATGCGACGAGCGAGGAGACCAAGGCCGCCGTTGCGCCGACGAGCAGCGCCTTCCCCGTTGTGTTGCTCACGCTTGTGTATTCCTCTGCCAGATTGGTGATTACCGGGGAAGTTTGCAGCATTTCGGCATAAACACCAATAGATGTGGTGTGGAGATCGTGAGCGGGTCCGCGCAACGGAATTACTTGACCACGATCACCTTGGTGGCCGTCGTCCCGAACGTCCACAGTGCCGCCCCGTCCGCCTTGCCCATGCGTACGCCGCCCGTCTGCTTGCCCGCGGCCGGTGGTGGGGACGAGCCGTCGACCGCGTTGGAGAAGGCGATGTTGAGGCCGGACTTGGTGGCGAAGTAGACGATGTTCTCGATCTGGACGCCGTCGGAGCCCGTGGTGGCGTCCTTGCGGACCGACACCGTGTAGGTGCCGGGGTCGGGGCTCACCGTGCCGGGCCAGACCGGGAACGTACGGCCGGCCTTGTCGCTCGCGTCGACCAACCAGACCCGTTTCTGGCCGAGGGCGTAGACGACGCGCCGCCCGGTCCCGGAGGACGCGGGTACCGCGGCGGCCGTGGCGTGCGGCTTGGGGGACGTGGACGCGTGCACGGACGCCGAGGCGCTCGGATGGGCGGCGGACGCCTTCGGGTGCGGCCCCTTGTTGGCCTGGACGGCCAGGACCGTGACCGCGGCGATCGCTCCCACCGTCAAACCGGTCACCCAGACCTTCGAGGCAGGCACGGCACGCATCTCCTCAGCTACACAGCCCCCACATCTCTATCGAACAGGGGTCGGATCATCGTACCGGCCCCCATCCGGGCGACCGAACCCTCAGTCCAGCACCGGCAGCAGCTCCGGCAGATGTCCGTCCGACACCGCCGCCGCCCGCTGCCGCTCCTCCGGCACCTCGCCGTAGAGGGTGGTGCGCGGCCTCGCGGGCCTACCCGCCAGTTCCGCTACGGCGACCAGGTCGCGCACCGACTTGTACGAGCCGTACGACGAACCCGCCATCCGCGAGATCGTCTCCTCCATCAGCGTGCCGCCGAGGTCGTTCGCCCCGGAGCGCAGCATCTCCGCCGCGCCCTCCGAGCCCAGCTTCACCCAGCTCGTCTGGATGTTGGGGATGTGCGGGTGCAGGAGCAGTCTTGCCATCGCCACCACCGCCCTGTTGTCCCGCATCGTCGGTCCCGGCCTCGCGATGCCCGCCAAGTACACCGGCGCGTTGGTGTGGATGAACGGCAGCGTGACGAACTCCGTGAATCCGCCCGTGCGTTGCTGGATGGCGGACAGGGTTCGCAGGTGGCCAAGCCAGTGCCTGGGCTGGTCCACGTGGCCGTACATCATCGTCGAGCTCGACCGGATGCCCAACTCGTGTGCCATCGTGATGACTTCGATCCACGTCGCCGTCGGCAGCTTGCCCTTCGTCAGGACCCAGCGGACCTCGTCGTCGAGGATCTCCGCCGCCGTGCCGGGGATCGAGTTCAGTCCCGCTTCCTTCGCCGCCGTCAGCCACTCGCGGATCGAAAGGCCGGTGCGCGTCGCGCCGTTGACGACCTCCATCGGGGAGAAGGCGTGGACGTGCATGCCGGGGACGCGTTCCTTCACCGCCTTCGCGATGTCGAAGTACGCCGTGCCGGGCAGGTCGGGGTGGATACCACCCTGCATGCAGACCTCAACGGCCCCTACTTCCCAGGCCTGTTGGGCGCGGTCCGCCACCTGGTCCAGCGAGAGCGTGTACGCGTCCGCGTCCGTGCGGCGTTGCGCGAAGGCGCAGAAGCGGCAGCCCGTGTAGCAGACGTTGGTGAAGTTGATGTTCCGCGTGACGATGTACGTCACCTCGTCGCCGACCACCGACTTCCGCACGTCGTCCGCGATCCGCGTCAGCGCGTCCAGCGCCGGGCCGTCCGCGTGCAGCAGGGCGAGGGCCTCCGCGTCGGTGAGCCGGGTGGGGTCGTCGGCCGCCGTCGCCAGTGCCTGGCGTACGTCCGTGTCGATGCGCTCGGGCACCATGCCGGGCGCCGCCGCCTCGCGCAGGGCGGCCCAGTCGCCGTAGACCTCGTCGAAGTCGTCACGGCGGTCGGACGTACGGCCCTCCGTGTCGATCGACACATGGAGATCCGTACGGCCGGAGGACACGAACGCCTCCTCCGGCTCCTGCCACGCGTGGCCCTCCACGACCGCGTCGGGCAGGGCCAGGCCCGTCTCCGGGTCGGCCAGTGCCCGTACGTGCGGCAGCAGGCGTGGGTCCAGCCAGGGTTCGCCGCGGCCCACGAACTCCGGGTAGACGCAGAGGCGTTCGCGGAGTTCGAAGCCCGCCTCCGCCGACTGTTCGCGCAGCAACTCGATCTGCGGCCAAGGGCGTTCGGGGTTCACGTGGTCGATCGTCAGGGGTGAGACCCCGCCCCAGTCGTCGATGCCCGCGCCGATCAGGCGCTTGTACTCGGAGTCGACGAGGTTGGGCGGCGCCTGGAGGCAGGCGGAGGGGCCCATGATGTGGCGCGCGACCGCGACGGTCGCCACCAGCTCGTCGAGTTCCGCGTCCGGCATGCCGCGCATCGCCGTGTCCGGCTTGGCGCGGAAGTTCTGGATGATCAGTTCCTGGATGCCGTGGTAGGCCCTCGACACCTTCCGCAGCGCGAACAGGGACTCCGCGCGCTCCTCGTACGTCTCGCCGATGCCGATCAGGATGCCGGAGGTGAAGGGGACGGACGAGCGGCCCGCGTCCTCCAACACCCGCAGGCGTACGGCCGGTTCCTTGTCCGGGGAGCCGTAGTGCGGGGCGCCGGGCTCGGACCAGAGGCGGGTCGCCGTGGTTTCGAGCATCATGCCCATGCTCGGCGCCACCGGCTTGAGGCGCTGGAAGTCCGTCCAGGTCATCACCCCGGGGTTGAGGTGGGGCAGCAGGCCCGTCTCCTCCAGGATGCGGATGGAGATGGCGCGGACGTAGGCGATCGTGTCGTCGTAGCCGTGCGCGTCGAGCCACTCGCGCGCCTCCGGCCAGCGGTCCTCGGGCTTGTCGCCGAGGGTGATCAGGGCTTCCTTGCAGCCGAGGGCCGCGCCCTTGCGGGCGATGTCGAGGACCTCGTCCGGGGACATGAACATGCCGTGGCCGGCGCGGCGGAGTTTGCCGGGGACGGTGACGAAGGTGCAGTAGTGGCACTTGTCGCGGCAGAGGCGGGTGAGGGGGATGAAAACGCTCTTCGAGTACGTGATCACGCCGGGGCGGCCGGCCGCCGCCAGGCCCGCGTCGCGCACCCGGGCGGCGGACGCGGTGAGGTCGTCCAGGGCCTCGCCGCGGGCCTGCAGCAGCACCGCCGCTTCCGTCACGTCGAGGGCGACGCCGTCACGGGCACGTTTGAGGGCGCGACGCATGGAGTTCTCGGTAGGGCCGGTTCCGGAGCTCGCGGGAGTCGTCATCCTCCGAGCATACGATCGGCCTGATCAGGCCAAAGAGGGACGCCCGATTCGTTTCGGCCGGGCAGGTCGTTACACGGTGTCACTGGCAGTGGGGGCACTCCGCCCTCCCCCGTTCCGGCTCCGGTTTCCCGACACCCGCCGATTCCCTTTCCTTGCACGGGAGTTCACAGCCGACTATCAGAGTCGTACGGGTCACCTCCGCTCACCTCCGCGCCATCCCTGTCACCGACGACACCCCGGGAGCAGCAGCATGTGCGACGACGATCACGGAAACGGCCTCAACCGACGTGCACTGATCGTGACGGGCGCCACCGCCGCGCTTACGTTGGGAAGTGTGACCTTCGCAAGCGGTGCGACAACCCCTGCAAGCGGTGCCCAGGAGACGCGGGCGGTTCGGGGCACGCTCCCGACCGGCTCGCCCGACTATGTGTACGTGCCCGTCGAGGTTCCGGCGGGGGTCCGCGAGCTCAAGGTGGCGTACACCTACGACAGACCGTCCGTCCCGGCCGGCACCCAGGGCAACGCCCTCGACATCGGCGTCTTCGACCAGCACGGCACCGGCCTCGGCGGCCGGGGCTTCCGGGGCTGGTCGGGCGGGGCGCGCACGGAGTTCTTCGTCCGCGCCGACGACGCGACGCCCGGCTACATCCCCGGCCCGGTGCACGCCGGCACCTGGCACATCGCGCTCGGCCCCTACACGGTGTCCCCGCAGGGACTGTCGTACGAGCTCACCATCACGCTCACCTACGGCGAACCGGGCGCCGCCCCGCGACCGGTGTACCCGCCGGAGCGGGCGAAGGGGCGGGGCCGGGCCTGGTACCGGGGTGACTGCCATCTGCACTCCTGGTACTCCGACGGGCGCCGCACCCCCGCCGAGATCGCGGCGCTGGCGCGGGCGGCGGGCCTGGACTTCATCAACACGTCAGAGCACAACACCCACTCCTCGCACCCCCATTGGGCGTCGGAGGCGGGCGACGACCTGCTCATCCTGCTTGGCGAGGAGGTCACCACGCGCAACGGTCACGTGGTCGCCCTCGGCACCGAGCCCGCCACCTTCGTCGACTGGCGGTACCGGGCGCGCGACAACCGCTTCGGACGGTTCGCCCGCGAGATCCGGCGGGCCGGCGGCCTCGTCGTACCCGCGCATCCGCACGCCACCTGCATCGGCTGCGCCTGGAAGTTCGGCTTCGGCGAGGCGGACGCGGTCGAGGTGTGGAACGGCCCCTACACGCCCGACGACGAGGTGGCCCTGGCCTCCTGGGACGCGACGCTGGTGGCGTCCGTGCGGGAGAACCGGGAGTGGCTCCCGGCGATGGGCAACAGCGACGCCCACCGCGACCCGGACGCGGTCGGCCTGCCCCAAACCGTCGTCCTGGCCGACGACTTGACGAGGGAGGCGATCCAAAACGGTATTCGCGCGGGGCACTCCTATGTCGCCGAGTCGAAGAGCGTCTCCCTCTCCTTCACCGCGACGGGGACAAAGGGCGAACACGCCGGTATCGGCGAGCGGTTGAAGGTGGCCGCCGACACCCCGGTCACGGTACGGCTGGAAGTCACCGGCGCCCCGCGCTGCACCGTCCGCTTCGTGACCGACCAAGGGGTGCTGTTCACCGGCGATCCGCTGCCGGTCGCCGGTGCGGGAAGCGTGGAGTGGCACACGACCCCGGCCTACGCAGCTTATGTACGGGCCGAGTTGAGGCACGAGACGGCGGCGGGGGTGGTGCCGGGGGCGTTGGCCGCGTTCACGAATCCGATCTTCCTGGGCGAGGGCCCGGCGTGATCAGCTTGCGGGCGGACCCTGGTCCGGCGTTCGGCTCAGGAGCCGCCTGGACGACTCGAAGCCCAGCCGTTCGTAGACCGGCACCGCCCTGCGCCCGGAGTGGACCGTCACGCGGAGGGACCCGAGGTGTGCCGCATGCTCCGCAGCTGTCGCCACGAGTGCCGAGCCGATGCCCCGGCCGCGCTGTTCCGGCATGACGAAGACGCTCTGGATGTCCGCGGACAGCCGGCTCGTCGCGCCGGGTCTGGGCACACGGGGGACGAGCGCGACCCACGCCATGCCGACGATCTCGGGGCCGAGGAGCCGGGCGACGAACGCGAGATGCGAGTCCCGGTGGGCGGACCACCACTGCGCGAGTTCGGCCGCGAACGCGTCCAGGGACGGCTGTGCCGGCTCCTCACCACAGGTGTCCAGCCACAGCAGCCGGGCCAAGCCGGCGGTGTCGTCGTCCGCGTACGCCTGGCTGATCCTCACGAGGTGAGCCCGTCGCTCAGATCGACGACAACGGCCGCGTGATCCGTCGGCCACACCCCGTCGACCGGCCCGTCCCCCGCCCGCCGTACGCCCCGCACATGCCCGAGCCCGCCCTTCCCGGTCCGTGCCACGAAGACGTAGTCGATGCGGACGCTGGGACCGAACGTGCCCGCCAAGTAGGGATTCGCGAGGTCCCAGGTGGCGGACGGAGCACCCGGCTCCGCGAAGTCCCAGGCGTCCATGAGGACTTGGCCGGGCACGGGCGGTGCCGTCTTGTAGCCGCCGAACAGGCGGACCTCGTCGGAGTCCGGCCAGGCGTTGAAGTCGCCGGTGACGACGGGCGGGAAGGGGCCGTCGCCGGTGTGCTCGGCGACGAACTCGGCGAGCGCGGTGACCTGTTGGCACCGTACGGCCGAGGCGTCGGAGGCGGAGGACAGGTGGGCGGTGAAGAAGGGCACGCGGTGGCCCGGCGCGTCCAGCGCCGCGTACAGCGCGAGCCGGCCGCCGTCT
>NZ_JAWOAI010000051.1:0-30675 GCF_033194735.1 Streptomyces sp. W16 | reverse complement strand
CCAGACCCCGTCGAAGACCGTCTCCGCGTCCGCGAAACGGCCGTCGTGGAAGGCCAGCACTCCGCGCAGGTTGGCCACGGCCGCCTGGAGGTCGTCCGCACCGAGTTCGTCCGCGAGCCCGCTCACGTCCACGAGCCGCCCCTCGGCGGTGGCGAACTCCCCCTCGGCGATGTCCAGGCAGGCCAGCCTGAGCACGGTGTACGCCCAGCGGGTACGCGCCCCGACGGCCCGCAGGATGCGGGCAGCCTCGGCCCACTGCTCGCGGGCCCGGGCGCGCAGGCCGTCGCTCTCGTCCGCGTCGCCGCACAGGGTGAGGGAGAAGACCCGGGCGAAGTCGTCCCCGGCCGCGCGTGACGCCGCCACGGCGAGCAGACCGTGGCGGCGGGCCCCGTCGATGTCGCCGCGCTGCAGGCAGTAGGTCGACCAGTTCGTCTGCAGGACCGCCCGGTCCCAGTGGAATTCCGTGTCCGCCACGGCGGCCTCCGCCACCGCGAACAGTTCCTCCACGTCGTCACGCCCGTCGAGCATCGCGTGCAGCGCGTCGTAGCACAGGCCCAGGACCACGAGGTCGGGGTTCTTCGCGTGCTGCCAGACCGCTGTGTGCCGCTCCCCATAGGAACCGGCTTCCGTGTGGTGCCCGGCGACATGGTTGAGCCAGGTCAGCCAGGCGATGGTGTAGAAGAGCGCCCACTCGTCCTCCTCGGTGGGTTCCGCGGTGCGCGGGCCGGCCGCGGCGTCGTAGGCGAGCAGGCCGCGGTGGAGGCGGTCGATGCCCTCTTCCTCCCGGCCGCTGAGGAACCAGTAGTAGCCCAGCCGCGCTTCCAGCAGCAGCGCCTCGGCCTCCCTGGACCTGGCTGTCATCAGGTCCGACGCGGCCCGGATGTTGGCGGACTCCTCGGTGAGCCGGCGGGCCCACTCCTTCTGGGCGCGGGACGAGATGCCGGCGCTGCCGTCGCGGACGAAGTGGGCGGCCCACGCCATGAGCCGGTCCTCGGCCTCCGGCGCCCGGCCTTCCTCCCGCAGCCGGGCGAGCGCGTACTCGCGGACCGTCTCCAGCATCCGCAGCCGGGTCCCGTCGGGGGTGGAGAACGGGACGACGAGCGACTTGTCGACCAACTGGGCCAGCACGTGCAGCAGTTCGGCACTGTCTGCCCCGTGCAGCGCGGCGGCGGATTCCACCATGTCGAGGGAGCAGCCGCCCACGTACAGGGCCAGTTCCGTGAACAGCCGCTGCTCGGCGCCGTCGAGGAGGGCGTAGCTCCAGTCGAGGACGGCGCGCAGGGTGCGGTGTCTGGCCGGTGCGGTGCGCTCTCCCTTGGTCAGCAGGGCGAAGCGGTTGTCGAGGCGGGCCTCGATCTGCCTCACGGACAGCAACCGGACGTGTGCGGCGGCGAGTTCGACCGCCAGCGGCAGCCCGTCGAGCCTGCGGCACAGTGAGCGGATGTCGCGCAGCGCCGCCTCGTCCGGGGCGAAGGACGGGTCGATCATGGCGGCGCGGGCCCCGAACAGGTCCGCGGCCTCCTCGTCCGCCATGGGCGCCAGGGGGTACAGCACCTCGGCCGGGACCTCCAGCGGTGCCCTGCTGGTGGCCAGCACGGTCAGCGCGGGGCACCGGCCGAGCAGCGTCGCCACGAGCGGGGCGACGGCGTCGAGCAGGTGCTCGCAGTTGTCGAGCACGAGAACGGCCTGACGGACCGTCAGGAACGAGGTGATCCGGTGCACGTAGTCGTGCGGCGGCTGGTCCGGCCGGACGGACGCGTCGGAGAGTCCGAGCGCGGCGGCGACCACGGCGAGCGCGTTCGCGTCGTCGGCGGGGGCCAGGTCGACCCACCAGACGTTGCCCCGGGAGGGCTGGAGGAGCGCGCACACCTCCAGTGCCAGCCGCGTCTTGCCGACGCCGCCCGGCCCCAGCACCGTCACCAGCCGCTCGCGGTCGACGACCTCCCGCAGCGCGCCGAGCTCCTTGTACCTGCCGACGAACGGGCCGAGCGGCCGGATCGGACCGCCTTCGCCGACCGCCGGCCGGACGTCCGTACGCAGGGAGGACAGCGAGGACGGGCAGCCGGACGCGGCGGCCGGCCCTTGGAGGGAGGGGTCCTGGCGGATCATCGCGGTGTGCAGGGAGCGCAGCTCCGACGAGGGAACGGCACCGAGCTCGGACCTCAGCAGCAGACGGCCCGACTCGTAGACCTCCAGGGCCTCCGCGGTCCGCCCGCAGCGGTGCAGCGCCAGCATGAGGCGGGCCCGGGACCGCTCGCGCAGCGGTGCCAGCGACACCAGGGCGGTCAGTTCGGGGACCAGTTCCCGCGCCCGGCCGAGTGCGAGACCCGCGCTGGCCACGTCCTCCAGGGCGCCGAGCCGCAGATCCTCAAGACGGGTCCGCTCGGCTTCGAAGACCCGTCCCTCCAGGCCGTCCAGGGCGCGTCCCCGCCACAGCGACAGCGCCGACCGCAGCTCGCTCTCGGCCTTCTCGTACTCCTCGGCGGCCAGACGCTCACGGCCCGCCCGGACCGCCGCGTCGAACGCGGTCACGTCGATCTCGTCGTCCGGTCCCAGGACGATCCGGTACCCGCCGTGCCCGAACAGCAGGCGGGTGTCCTCGCCGCCGGCCGTGAGCGCGGACCGCAGCTTGGCCATCTGGACCTGGAGCGCGTTGACCGGATCCTTGGCCCCGCGTTCCTCCCACAGCTCCTCGATGAGGGTGTCGCGCCGTACGACGGCCCCGTGGGCGAGCAGCAGCCGCCCCACGATCGCCCGGGAGACGGCGCCGGGCAGGACGATCGCGCCGTTGCCGTTCACCAACTCCGGGCGGCCGAGCAGTCGAAAGAGCATGGCCGCCATTCTGCCGTCGGCGGCCGAATGCTCCGAAGGGCCTGTCGGCGCGTCGCGCCGGCAGGTGAACCGAGTCGTCGGACGCCTCGTAGACGTCCACGTCCACCGACACGCGACGCCGACGGCAGGAGCGGAAATGATCCGGAACATCGTCTTCTTCAAGCTGAACGACGGTCTCACGCGCGAATCCCCGGAGGTGACGGAGGGCTTCGAGCTCGTGCGGAACCTGGAGCGGGAGATCCCCGAGATCCGGCAGTGGGAAGTGGGGTGGCACGTGTTCGACGAAACGCCCGTCTCCTACGACTTCGCCCTGAACAGCCTCTTCGACGACACCGCCGCCTTCCAGCGGTACTTCAACCACCCCGCGCACCTGGCCGCGATCGCCCACTGGATGGACCACGCGACATGGGTGGTCGTCGACATGCACGTCTAGCCGCTCGGGCGGCACCGCCCGGGCTGCCGGCCGAAGTGGCAGGCCGGTCGCCCTGCCGCCAGGCTGACAGCAGACGTACCGGCACGCAGGACGGACAGACGGACACACAGAGGGACTGGTTCCACATGCAGATCGACCTGACGGGACGCACCGCGCTGGTGACGGGTTCGACGCAGGGCATCGGCGCGGCGATCGCCGCCGGACTCGCGCGCTCCGGCGCCCGGGTGGGGGTGAACGGCCGGAACGAACAGCGGGTCGCGGAGGGCGTTGCGCGGCTGGCCGCGGAGGTGCCCGGTGGCGCCTTCGTGCCCGTGGTCGCGGACGTGGCGAACGAGGAGGGCGCCGCGCGCGTCCTGGAGGCGCTGCCGGAGGTGGACGTCCTCGTCAACAACCTCGGCATCTTCGGTTCCGCCGACCCGCTGGAGATCAGCGACGAGGAGTGGCGCCGCTATTTCGAGGTGAACGTGCTGGCCGCCGTACGGCTGACCCGCAAGTACCTGCCGGGCATGACCGGGCGCGGGTGGGGCCGGATCCAGTACATCGCCAGCGACTCGGCGATCGTCGTCCCGGCCGAGATGATCCATTACGGCATGTCCAAGACCGCGCTCCTCGCGGTCGGCCGCGGCTTCGCCAAGCAGGCGGCGGGCACGGGGGTGACGGTCAACTCGGTCATCGCCGGCCCCACGCACACGGGCGGTGTCGAGGACTTCGTCTACGAACTCGTCGACCGCGACCTGCCCTGGGACGAGGCGCAGCGCGAGTTCATGCGGAAGCACCGGCCGCAGTCCCTGCTGCAACGGCTGATCGAGCCCGAGGAGATCGCCAACATGGTCGTCTACCTCAGCTCCGACCAGGCCTCGGCCACGACGGGCGGTGCGCTGCGGGTCGACGGGGGTTACGTCGACTCGATCCTGCCCTGACGACGGGTGCCCCTCCCCGGCGAGAGACCCTGGTCAGAGCCCCGACGGCAGCCGGGCCGCGGCACGTATGTCGTATCGTCGACAGCGTGCCCGCCGGTGAGCCGCGTCGTCGGGCCGAGTGGGAGGAGTCCTCGTGACGCAGCAGATTCCGTCGACCGAGCCGGAGTTGTCCGGAGTGCGCAATTTCCGGGACGTGGGCGGGCTTCCGACGGTGGACGGACGGCGGGTGCGGCACGGTGTGCTGTTCCGCAGCGGGCATCTCGCGCACGCCACCGAGGAGGACGCCGCGTTCCTCGACTCGCTGGGCCTGCACACGGTCTTCGACTTCCGCAACGCGTCGGACCAGAAGCTGGAGGGCCCCGATGTCGAGCTGCCCGGTGTGCGCAATGTGAACCTGCCGCTGAGCGACCCGGCGGACGGCTCCGAGTTCTGGAAGATGGTCCGCGACGGCGAGATGGAGCAGCTGCGCGGGATCCTCGGCGGCGACAAGGGCGCGAACCGGATGATCGCCTCGTACCGCACGATCGTCACCGAGCGCACCGCCGAGCACTCCCAGGTGCTGCACGCGCTCGCCGAGGACAGTGTTCCGGCGCTGATGCACTGCGCGGCGGGCAAGGACCGCGCGGGTCTGTCGATAGCCGTGACGCTGCTCGCCCTCGGGGTGGAGCGCGAGGCGATCGTCGCCGACTATCTGGAGTCGAACGCCAAGCACCGCCGCTACAAGGTGCGCCGCAGCGGCTCCTCCGCCGCGGCCTACTCCCCCGAGGTGATGGAGCTCCTCAGCCCCCTCTTCGACGCCCGAGCCGAGTATCTGACGGCGGCCTTCGAGACCGTCGAACAGACCTGGGGCAGTGTGGACGCCTATCTGGAGCAGGGGTTGGGGATCACCCCGGAGATCCGGGAGCGGCTGCGCGAGCGCCTGCTCGACTGAACTCGCGCCCGCGGCGGGCTACTTGGCGCCCAGGGAGAACAACAGGTAGATGAAGGCCGCGAAGAGGTGGCCGACGGCGATGTAGATGAGGAGCCGTACCCACAGGGCGCGGGGGAACTTGTCCTCGATGTTGTTGCCGCTCATGGTGTGTCTCCGGTGATCGGTCCCAGGCACAGGGTGGCCGTGGGGCTCTGCAGCAGGGTGTGGACGAACAGGACCTCGACGCCGCTCTCGTCGGCGGCGGCGAGCCGGTGCGGGGTGAGCGAGTCGAAGTGGGCGCTGTCGCCCGGTGCGAGGAGATGCGCGGTGTCGCCGAGCCGCAGCCGCAGTCGTCCTTCGAGGACGTAGAGCCATTCCTCGCCGGGGTGCACGCGCACGATGTCGCCCTGGGAGCCGTACGGGATGCGGACGCGCAGCGACTGCATCCCGCGGCCGGGGGCGCCTGCCTGCCAGTACGTCCAGCCGCCCGCCCGGGTCGGTTCCATGTCGGCGGCGCGTACGACGGCTTCCCGGTCGGTGACCGTCTCGCCGAGCAGGTCCGAGACTGTCGTACCGTAGATGCGGGCGAGCGCGAGCAGCATCGGCAGCGAGGGCTGGCGCTGCCCGGTCTCCAGCCGGGAGAGATGGGCGGGCGAGAGTCCGGCCGAGCGGGCGGCGACCTCCAGAGTGAGGGAGGCGCGGCGGCGCAGGGCGCGGAGCTGGGGTGCGACGGTGGCCGGCAGGTCGTCGGCCGGCCCGGTAGGCGGTTCCGGCTCGGTCTCGGAAGAGCTCATGCTCTCCATTCAGCCGGACGTTTGCCTCTGCGGCAAATTTCTTGCCACAGAGGCAAAAACCTCAGTCCTGACGGCTCAGCGGTTGGCCACCGCCTGCTTCACCAGCGTCTTGCTGAAGTCCCACATCAGCCCGCCACCGCTGTGCGCGTCGTCCATCACGGCGGTGAAGGCGTCCACGAACCGGTCCACCTCGCGCTCGCCGACGGTCAGCGGCGGAATCAGCTTGATGACCTCCAGGTGGTCGCCGGAGACCTGGGTGAGGATGCGGTGCCGCTGGAGCAGCGGTACGACCACCATCTGCGCGAACAGGCCCTTGCGCGCGGCCTGCAGCATGGTCCAACGGCTGCGCAGTTTCAGCGACTTGGGCTTCCCGAACTCGATGCCGATCATCAGGCCCCGGCCGCGCACGTCGGCCAGCAGTTCGTACTTGTCGACCAGCGCGGCGAGGCGGGTCCTCAACTGGTCCCCGGTGGCACGGGCGTTGGCGACGATCTGCTCGTTCTCCATGACGGACAGCACCGCGAGGCCTGCCGCCATGGCCTGGGCGTTGGACCCGAAGCTCGCCGAGTGGACCAGCACCCGGTCCATGGACGAGTAGACCTTCTTGAAGATCCAGTCCTTGCCGAGGGTGGCGCCGACCGGCACATAGCCGCCGGACAGCGCCTTGGCGACGCACACCAAGTCCGGTTCTACGCCGTCCTCGTGCTGGTAGGCGTAGAAGTCGCCGGTGCGGCCGAGACCGGTCTGCACCTCGTCGGCGATGAGCAACGCCTTGTGCCGGCGCAGGAGTTCCTGCGCGGCGCGCAGATAGCCGGGCGGCGCCTCGTGGACGCCCTTGCCCTGGATCGGCTCCACGACGAGGGCGGCGACGTCGCCCTTCTTCAACTCCCGCTCCAGGGCGTCGAGATCGCCGAGCGGTACGGCCGTGTCGGGCAGCAGCGGGGCGAAGCCGTCCCGGAAGCCGTCCTCACCATTGACCGACAGCGAGCCGGTGGTCAGGCCGTGGAAGGCGTGGTCGCAGTACAGAACACGCGGCTTCCCGGTCGCGTACCGGGCGAACTTGAGCGCGGTCTCGACCGCCTCCGTACCGCTGTTGCCGAAGAACACCCGGTCCAGGTGCGGGCTGTGGGTGAGCAGCTTCTCGGCGAGCAGGCCGGGCAGCGGCTGACAGTCGAAGCGGGTGAGGTCCGCGAGCTGGGCGTCCAGGACGTCGTGCAGCGCCTTGCGGACGACGGGGTGGTGACGGCCCAGGCCCATCACCCCGAACCCGGCGAGCATGTCCAGGTAGTCGTTGCCGTCCGCGTCCCAGAAGTAGGCGCCCTCGCCCCGCTCGTAGACCTTGTCGAAGCCGATGGTGTGCAGCATGCGCGGGAGCTGGTGGTTGAGGTACTTGGTGTGCAGCTCGTAGCGCTCGGCTCCGCGCTCGGCCAAGAGCGCGGTGAGGTCGAACTCCTTGGTCATTCGGGTTTCTCCTTGGCTGCGTGGCCGGCCGTGTCCTTGACCGCCAGGCTTGCGCTGATCCGTCCGGCGACCTCGACGGGTGTGAGGCCGATGTCGGCGAGCACCTCGCCGCGTTTGGCGTGCGCGAGGAACTGCTCCGGGATGCCGAACCGCCGTACGGGGACGTCGACTTCGGCGTCCCCGAGGGCCAGCGCCACGGCGGCGCCGACGCCGGAGGCCCGGCTGTTGTCCTCGACGACGGCCACGAGGCGGTGTTCGGCGGCGAGGCCGGGCAGCGCCGGGTCGACGGGTTTGACCCAACGGGGGTCCACGACCGTGCAGTTGATGCCCCGCGCTTCGAGGAGTTCGGCGGCCTGGAGGCAGACGGGCGCCATCACTCCTACGGCGACGAGCAGCACCTCAGGTGTCTCGGCGCCCCGGTGCAGGACGTCGAGGCCGCCCACGCGGTCGATCGCCGGGATCTCCGGTCCGACCGACTCCTTCGGGAAGCGGACCAAGGTCGGCGCGTCGTCTACGGCGACCGCTTCCCGCAGCTGAGCGCGGAGTTGGTCGGCGTCACGCGGCGCGGCGATCCTCAGGCCGGGCACGACCTGGAGGATGGACATGTCCCACATACCGTTGTGTGACGCTCCGTCAACTCCGGTCACCCCGGCACGGTCCAGGACGAACGTCACCCCGCAGCGGTGCAGCGCCACATCCATCAGGAGCTGGTCGAAGGCGCGGTTGAGGAAGGTGGCGTAGACGGCGACGACGGGATGCAGCCCACCGGTCGCGAGGCCCGCCGCCGACACGGCCGCGTGCTGTTCCGCGATGCCGACGTCCCACACCCGGTCGGGGAACTTCGCGGCGAACTTGCCGAGGCCGACCGGGTGCAGCATGGCCGCCGTGATCGCCACGACGTCGTCGCGCTCCTCCCCGATGCGGACGATCTCGTCGCCGAACACACTTGTCCAGGAAGGGCCGTTGGAGGGCACGAGGGGCTCGCAGGTGAGCGGGTCCATCACGCCGACGGTGTGGAAGTGGTCCTCCTCGTGGGCGAGGGCGGGTTCGTAGCCGCGCCCCTTCTCCGTGAGGCAGTGGACGAGGACCGGGCCGTGGAAGCGTTTCGCGCGGCGCAGGGCGGACTCGACGGCGCCGATGTCGTGTCCGTCGATCGGGCCGACGTACTTGAGGCCGAGGTCCTCGAACATGCCCTGCGGGGCGAACGCGTCCTTGAAGCCCTTCTTCGCGCCGTGCAGCGACTCGTAGACGGTGTTGCCGATGACCGGCGTGCGCAGCAGGACGTCCTTGCCCCAGGCGAGGACCTTCTCGTAGCTGTCGGTCGTGCGCAGGGTCGCGAGGTGGTTGGCGAGGCCGCCGATCGTGGGCGAGTAGGAGCGCTCGTTGTCGTTGACCACGATGATCAGCGGGCGGTCCTTGGCGGCGGCGATGTTGTTCAGCGCCTCCCAGGCCATGCCGCCGGTGAGCGCGCCGTCGCCGATGACCGCGACGACATGGCCCTTCTCGCCCTGCACCTGGCGGGCCTTGGCGAGGCCGTCGGCCCAACCGAGCGCGGTAGAGGCGTGGCTGTTCTCGACGATGTCGTGCTCGGACTCCTCGCGCGAGGGATAGCCGGACAGGCCGCCCTTGCCGCGCAGCTTCGAGAAGTCCTGACGGCCCGTCAGGAGCTTGTGCACATAGCTCTGGTGGCCGGTGTCCCAGACGATGCGGTCGACCGGTGACTCGAAGACCCGGTGCAGCGCGATGGTCAGTTCCACGACGCCCAGGTTGGGCCCGAGGTGTCCGCCGGTCCTGGCCACCGCGTGGACCAGGAACTCCCTTATCTCTTCGGACAGTTCGCCGAGTTCCGCCTCGGACAGCGACTTAAGGTCGCGTGGTTGCCGGATGCTCTCCAGAATCGTCACGTCGGGCCCCCTTCGGTCCGTGCTGTTCAGCTCACGGTGACGGCCGGCTCCCCCGCCGCGACGCCGTCCTGCTCCATCTGTTCGGCGATCTTCATCGCCTCCTCGATGAGGGTCTCCACGATCTTCGACTCGGGCACGGTCTTGATGACCTCGCCCTTGACGAAGATCTGACCCTTGCCGTTGCCGGAGGCGACCCCGAGGTCGGCCTCCCGCGCTTCACCGGGTCCGTTGACGACGCAGCCCATGACCGCGACGCGCAGCGGCACCTCCATGCCCTCAAGCCCGGCCGTGACCTCGTCGGCGAGCTTGTAGACGTCCACCTGTGCGCGCCCGCAGGACGGGCACGACACGATCTCCAGCCGGCGGGGCTTGAGGTTCAGCGACTCCAGGATCTGGAGGCCGACCTTGACCTCCTCCACCGGCGGGGCGGACAGCGACACCCGGATCGTGTCGCCGATGCCCTCGCTGAGCAGCGCCCCGAAGGCGACCGCCGACTTGATGGTGCCCTGGAAGGCGGGCCCTGCCTCGGTGACCCCGAGGTGCAGTGGATAGTCGCTCTGCGCGGCCAGCAGCCGGTAGGCGTTGACCATCACCACGGGGTCGTTGTGCTTCACCGAGATCTTGATGTCGCCGAAGCCGTGCTCCTCGAAGAGGGACGCCTCCCACAGGGCCGACTCGACGAGCGCCTCGGGCGTCGCCTTGCCGTACTTCTGGAGCAGACGCCGGTCCAGGGAACCGGCGTTGACCCCGATCCGAATCGGCGTGCCGTGGTCCTTGGCGGCCCGCGCGATCTCCTTGACCTTGTCGTCGAACTGCTTGATGTTGCCGGGATTGACGCGAACTGCCGCGCACCCGGCCTCGATTGCGGCGAACACGTACTTGGGCTGGAAGTGGATGTCCGCGATCACCGGGATCTGGGACTTGCGGGCGATGGTCGCCAGCGCGTCCGCGTCGTCCTGCGTGGGGCAGGCGACGCGGACGATCTGGCAGCCGGACGCGGTGAGTTCGGCGATCTGCTGGAGGGTGGCGCCGATGTCCGACGTACGGGTCGTGGTCATCGACTGGACCGAGACGGGGGCCCCGCCCCCGACCGCCACCGGCCCGACCTGGATGCGTCGCGACACACGTCGCTCGGCGATCGGCCGGACCGGCATCTCGGGGACGCCCAGGGCTACTGCGGTCATGACGTCAGTCGCGGTTTCCGGCGACGGTCTCGCGCATGGCCCGCAGGGACTCCTTGAGGGAGCCCATGGTGGCGAGGACGGCGGTGGGTTCGTAGCCGCAGTGCGCCATGCAGTTGGCGCAGCGCGGGTCCTTGCCGCGGCCGTACTTGTCCCAGTCGGTGTCCTCGATCAGCTCCCGGTACGTCGGGACGTACCCGTCGCTCATCAGGTAGCAGGGGCGCTGCCAGCCGAAGAGCGAGTAGTTCGGGATCGCCCAGGCCGTGCACGGGAAGTCGACCTTGCCCTCCAGGAAGTCCAGGAAGAGCGGGGAGTGGTTGAGCCGCCACTTCCTGCGGTTGCCGCCCGCGAAGGCCTTCTTGAACAGCTCGTGGGTCTGCGCGACGCCCAGGAAGTGCTCCTGGTCGGGCGCCTTCTCGTAGGCGTAGGCGGGCGAGATCATCATCTCGTCGACCTTGATCTCGTCGTTGAGGAAGTTCAGGACCTCGATGATGGTCTGCGGGGTGTCGGTGTTGAAGAAGGTCGAGTTGGTGGTGACCCGGAAGCCGCGCTTCTTGGCCTCCTTCATCGCCTCCACCGCCTCGTCGAACACACCCTCCTTCGCGACGGACTCGTCGTGCCGCTCCCGCAGCCCGTCGATGTGCACCGCGAAGGCGAAGTACGGCGAGGGCTTGAACTTGTCGAGCTTCTTGCGCAGCAGCATGGCGTTGGTGCAGAGGAAGACGTACTTCTTCTTCGCCACCAACTGCCGCACGATCTCGTCGATCTGAGGGTGCATCAGGGGCTCGCCGCCCGCGATGGACACCATCGGCGCACCGGATTCAAGCACCGCACCGACGGCCTGCGCCACCGGCATGCGCTGCTTGAGCACGCCCGCCGGGTGCTGGATCTTGCCGCAGCCCTCGCACTTCAGGTTGCACGCGAAGAGCGGTTCCAGCTCCACGATCAGGGGGAACTTGTCCCGCTTGCGGAGCTTCTGTTCAGCCAAGTATGTAGCGACCTTGATTGTCTGGCGCAGCGGCATGGCCATCTGGCTCACCTCCGAGGGAGCAGCAAAGAACGGTGCCATTCGAAAAAAGCGGGAAGAACGGAACGAAGAACGCGGAAAGCCGATATTCCACCGCGCACCGTGCCGATCCGGACGAGTTCATGTTCAGGAGCGTCCACGACCACCCGTACGGCCGCAACCGGGCGCGCGCCCGTGCGCACGGCGCTCAGCAGCGTGGCCGCCGACTCCATGTCGACCGCGATCGCGCCGGTCGCGAGCAGATCCGACCGTTCCTGACCGCGGACGACGTGATCGGAGCCGGTGAGGGGGCCGGTGTGGACGGTGCGTCCGGGCAGGGCCCGCACGATTTCCTTGACGAGCAGCTCGGTGGCGACGCACGGAACGGTTCCGCGCGGGTCCCGGGTCTCCTCGGCGACCACCAGATCGCCGGGGTGCATCCCGGGGGCGAGTCCGGCGCAGAAGCCCGTGGCCAGTACGGCGGCCTCGGACAGCGCCGGGTCGGTAAGGCGCCTCGTGACGGCCTCCTCGGCCGCCTGGGGCCCCATGCCCGTCCGCAGGACGGTGACCTGCCCGCCGGCGCCGGAGTGGTCGCCGGTGCGCAGGGCGAGGTGCTCGATGCCGAGCGCGCAGGCGATCAGCAGCGGCGGTCCGGCGGGCCGGGTGCTCATCAGCCCCCCTTGGTCTGGGAAACAGCCGGGGAGACGGTCTGGCTGAACGGTTCTCCGTGCACGAAGCGCCCGAGCGCGGTGAGCGGGAACACCTGTCGGTAGAGGTGGTAGTTGATGGAGAAGTCCCACGGGAAGCCTGTGCCGGTGAAGTAGGGCTCGTCCCAGGACCCGTCCTCCCGCTGGGTCGTCGCGAGCCATTCGATACCGCGTTCTACAGCCTTGGAGTCGTGCTCCCCCGCCGCCAGCAGGGCCATCAGCGCCCAGGCCGTCTGCGAGGCGGTCGAGGCGCCCCGGCCGCTCCACTCCTTGGCGTATTTGTAGGAGCGCAGGTCCTCGCCCCAGCCGCCGTCGTCGTTCTGCACGGTCTCCAGCCAGGTCACCGCGCGCCGGATCGCCGGGTGCGAACCGGGGATCCCGGCCGCGGCGAGGGCGGGCACCACGGACCCGGTGCCGTAGACGTAGTTGACGCCCCAGCGCCCGAACCACGAGCCGTCCGGCTCCTGTTCGGCGAGCAGCCACTCGATGCCGCGCCGGGTGCGCGGGTCATGGGCCAGACCCTCGATCGCGAGCATCTCGACGACGTGCGCGGTGACGTCCGCCGACGGCGGGTCGATGACCTCGCCGAAGTCGCAGAACGGCAGCCGGTTGGGGAAGGGGCTGGTGTTGTCGACGTCGAAGGCGCCCCAACCGCCGTTCTTCGACTGCATTCCGAGGTTCCAGCGGACTCCGCGTCCGACGGCCCGGTCGAGGCGTTCCGGGTCGTGATGTCTGACCCGGCGCAGCGCGAGCACGACCTCGGCGGTGTCGTCGATGTCGGGGTAGTTGTCGTTGTGGAACTCGAACGCCCAGCCGCCGGGCGGCAGTTGGGGCCGCTTGACCGCCCAGTCGCCGGGGCGGACGATCTCCTCCCCGAGCATCCAGTCGGCGGCCTTGACCAGTTGGGGGTGGTCGGCGGGCACGCCCGCGTCTGCAAGGGCGATGGTCGCGAGGCAGGTGTCCCACACCGGGGACTGGCAGGCCTCGATCATCCGGGCCCCGTCCTCGCGCCAGATCGCGAACCGGTCCAGCGACTCCAACCCCGCGCGCATCACGGGGTGTTCGAGGTCGTAGCCCAGCAGGTGCAGGGCGATCACCGAGTACACGGCCGGCGGCTGGATGCCGCCCCAGCAGCCGTCGTTCTCCTGCCGCTCGATGATCCAGCGCGCGGCCGATTTCATGGCCGCCCCGCGCAGCTTGCGCGGAGCCACCTTGCGGTAGAGGTGCAGCGCCTTGTCGAGCCGCTGGAAGGCGCCGTCCCAACTCGCCACCGGGGCGAGGGACTTGACCGGGTTCGGGTTGTTCGCGTCGGTGTGGAGTTCGTCGAGCGGGAAGGGCGCGGGCCGTACCGGCCGCTTCGCGGAGACGACCGTGAGCGGCACGATGGTCTGCCGGGCCCAGCATCCGAAGTCGTAGATGTTGAGGGGGACCCAGGTGGGGAAGTAGATGAGTTCCGGCGGGAGTTCGGGCAGGTCGTCCCACTTCCACCAGCCGAACAGGGCGAGCCAGATCCGGGTGAAGACGCGGGCCGCGGCGATGCCGCCCCGCTCGCGGACCCATGCGGACGCCTTCGCCATGTGCGGGGCGTCCGGCGCGTCACCGGCCAGGCGGAGGGCGACGTACGCCTCGATGGTGGTGGAGAGTTCGCCCGGGCCGCCGTAGAAGCTGGCCCAGGTGCCGTCCTCGCGCTGCTCGCCGCGGATGAAGAGTGCGGCGGCCTGGGTCGTCGACTCGTCGCGGATGCCCAGGAACTGACGGAGCAACAGATCCTCGGCGTCCATCGTGACGTTCGTGTCGAGGTCGCCCTTCCACCAGCCCTGGGGGTCCTGCTGGGAGAGCAGGAAGTCGGTGGCGCGTTGCACGGCGTGTGCGGCGGCGTCGTGCACCCCGGCCGCCACGGGGGTGTTGATGTCGGTTTCGCTGGCCGCGGCAACACGGGGCTGCATGGCCCCGGTGCTTCCGTCGGTCGTCGCTGTCATGGCTTCCCCTTCGTGCAGTGGCATGTCTCTGCTGTGGGTCCGCCGTCGGCCGGTACTGGTATCTCCGCAGCACCGGTCGGCGACTACGCGAGGGCTATTCGACCGATAGTGATCATCTCTTTCGTACGACGACGAAGTCGGCGAGCGCCGTGAACTGCGCCCGAACCCGGTCGGGCATGTCGATGGCGTCGAGGGCCTCGATGGCGATGGTGTGCTGACGGCGTGCCTCTTCGGCGGTCCACTCGCGACCGCCGGCCTCCTCGATGAGCGCGGCGCGGTCCGCGAACTCCTTCTCGGAGAAGTTCTCGAAGTCGCTGCTCTTGGCGTCGGCGGCGAGGATCTCGCCGAGTCGCTCGGAGGCGGGTCCGCCCGCCGCGAGCGCCGCCACCACGGGCAGGGACTTCTTGCGCTGGCGCAGATCGCTCCAGGTCTGCTTCCCGGTGGCCTCCGGGTCGCCCCAGATGCCGAGGAGGTCGTCAACGGCCTGGAAGGCCAGGCCCAGGTGGTGGCCGTACTTCTCCAGGACGTCGGCGGTGCGGTCGTCCGCACCGCCGAGCACGGCCCCGATCGAGGAGGCACAGGCGAGCAGCGCCCCCGTCTTGTTGCCCTCCATCTCCAGGCACTCCTCGACGCTGACGCGGTCGCGGTGCTCGTAGGAGATGTCCTGCGCCTGGCCGTCGATGAGGGCGCGGGTCGCGGTGGTGAGGCGGCGGGTGGCCCGGCCGGCCTCGACGGTGCCGAGCTCCAGCAGGACCTCGTTGGCGAGCGCGAACAGGGCGTCGCCGACCAGGATGGCCTGCGCGGGGCCGTGCACCTTCCACACGGTGTCGCGGTGCCGGCGCTGCTCGTCGCCGTCCATCAGGTCGTCGTGCAGCAGCGAGAAGTTGTGGACCAGTTCGACGGCGACGGCACCCGGGATGCCGACCTCGGGCGCGGCACCGGTGACCTCGGCGGAGAGCACGGCGAGCGCGGGGCGTACGGCCTTGCCGCCGTCGCCGGCGGCCGGGTTGCCCTCGGCGTCGATCCAGCCGAAGTGGTAGGCGGAGACGGTGTCCATGGGCGGTGCCAGGCGGTCCACGGCGGCCCGCAGTACCGGTGTGGCAAGGGTCCGGCCGCGCTCCAGGAGCGCGGACACGTCCACCGCGGTCCTCGCAGCGGCCGTCTCGGCCGGGGGCACAGTGGGCACAGTCTCTCCTCTTGTCGCGGTACCGGGGGTGCGGGGGCCTGCCGCATGCTCATCGAGCATCACGCCGCCTCCTCGAACTCGAAGAGCCGATGGGGGCGGGGCCGGCCCAGGGCAGCGAGTGCGGCGTCCGCCGCGCTCACCCCACTGCGGACCGCACTTTCCATGGTCGCGGGCCACCCTGTGGCGGTCCACGCTCCGGCCAGGTACAGGCCGGGGGCCTTGGTGCGGGCGCCGGGCCGCAGCCGTCCGACGCCGGGGGCGGGAGCGAACGTCGCCGTGCGCTCCCTGGTCACGAAGAAGTCCTTCACCTCGGCACCGCGCACACCGGGCAGCAGCCGCTCCAGCTCGGGAAGGTAGCGCTCGCGCAGTACGGCGACGGTCTCGTCGATCTCGTCGTGCGCGGCGGACTGGGACAGCGCCAGGTACTGGCCGTCCTTCAGCCCGGACGCGTCGGTCCGGTCGAACACCCACTGGACCGGGGTACCCAGCGCCGCGAAGAAGGGCCGGGCGAGCACCTTGCGGTCGTAGACGACGTGGATGTTGAGGATCGGCGCGGTGTCGATGGAAAGCAGCCGCTCAGGGGCGTCGAGGGCACCGTCGGGCAGCAGATCGTGGGCTTCGCGCTGGGGTACGGCGAGGACGACGGCGTCAGCTTCGAGGGTCTCGCCGGGAACCTGAACGCTCCAACGCCCGTTTTCGTCAGTAGAGATGGAGGTGACGCGTGTACGGACTTCGGTGCGCACGCCCGCGGAGTCGAGCGCCTTGCGGGCCAGCCGGTCGTGCAGTTCACCCAGCGGGACATGGGCCCAGCCGATGTCGGCCGCGCCCGGGTCGGAGAGCAGACCGGTCTTGAACACCATCGCGGCCAGCGCCAGCGAGGAATCGCCCGCTACCGCGTTGAGGGTGGCGACCCCCACCAGGTCCCACAGTGCCTCGACGGCACGCGCCGACTGACCGTGCGCGGTCAGCCAGCTGCCGAAGTTCTGGGCGTCCAGCGCGGGGTCGGTGAGGTCGAGCCCTTTGAGGGCGAGTGCGGCACGTCCGACTTTGGCGCGCTCGGCGAACGAGAGATGCGGGTAGGTGGCGAGGCTGCGCCCGAGATGCAGAGGCACGGGCAGCGCGTCGCGCCGGAGTCTGCCGAGCCTGCGTCCCTCGGGGCGGTTCACGTCGAGTACGGGCACGTCGAGACGATCCTGCAGCGGAGCCAGCGCCGCGCCCTCGATGCGGTCGAGGAACCAGCGGTAGGCGGTGCAGCAGCGCAGATACACATGCTGTCCGTTGTCCACGGTGAGTTCGCCGCGCTGGAAGGAGAAGGCGAGCCCGCCCAGGCGCGGCCGGCCTTCGAGGAGGGTGACGCGGACTCCGGCGTCGGCGAGTGCGAGCGCGGTGGTGATACCGGCGAGGCCGCCGCCGACCACGACGGCATGCCGTGCGGCCTGTCCCGTCGGTTTGTCCGAGGGCAGCCCTTCGGACCGCGTCCCGTCGCTCATCGTGCACTCCCCCCTGCGTACCCGCCGTGGCGGGTCGTTGCAGTCAGGGACGCCGCTTCGCACCGGAGGGTTGCGTGCCGCATTTCTCCGGCGACATCACCTTGGCCCACTTTGTCCATCAGGCGCGCCTCCTGAGGGTCCTTCGCGTGACGTGACGGGTGTCCAGACCTGACAGGCCGCGCACGGCCACGTAGGCCTTCTCGCGGCCGGGCAGCGAGACCCGGCCGCGCAGTACGGCCTCCGGCTCGCGCTCGATGCGGTCGAGGAGGCGGCGGTAGATGCCGGCCATGGCGGCGACACAGGCGCCACTGCGGCGGTCGAGCATGGGGAGCAGCCGGTAGCCCTCGGCGAAAAGGGTGCGGGCCCGGCGCACCTCGAAGTGCACGAGACCCGCGAAGTCGGAGCCCTCCGGCGGCGTCGGCCCGTTGAACCCGGCCGAGCAGCCGAATTTCGCGAGGTCGTCGGCGGGCAGATAGGTACGGCCGCCCTCGGCGTCCTCGCGGACGTCTCTCAGGATGTTGGTGAGCTGGAGCGCGAGCCCCAGCGTGTCGGCGTACTCCGAGGCACGTTCGGAGCCGCGCGCCCCCGCCTCCGTGCCGAACACACCGAGCGAGAGCCGCCCGATCGCGCCCGCGACACAGCGGCAGTAGACCTTCAGGTCGTCCCAGGTCTCGTAGGTCTCGCCCTGGACGTCCATCAGGACGCCGTCGATGAGCTCGTCCAGGCCGCCGAGCGGGATCGGGAAGGCCTCGGCCGCGTGCGCGAGGGCGACCGCGACCGGGTCGGTGTCGTCCTCCTCGACCTTGCCTTCGCGAACCCGGGTCAGCAGCGCCCGGGTGTCCTCCAGCCGCGCCGACTTCACCTCGGTCGCCAGCGTGCCGTCGCCGATGTCGTCGACACGCCGTGAGAACGCGTACAGCGCCGACATCGCGCGGCGCTTGGGCGTCGGCAGCAGTCTGATGCCGTACGCGAAGTTACGTGCCTGCTGTCCGGTGACGGCCTCGCAGTAGCTGTAGGCGGCGAGTACCGGTGCGGACATGTGCGGTGCAGACTCCACGCTGCGGATCACCCCTCTCCTCGCAGAGTCACGCCCACCTCACGCAGCAACTGGATCTTGCCGGGTTTGGGCGGGCCGGGAAGTACGTCGTATTCGGCGGCGACGATCGCTCGGATCGCCGCCCGTCCCCCCGCCACGAACCCCGCGAGCAGCAGCTTCAATCTGCCGTGGACGCTACCCACCAGGGGGGCGCCTTCATTCAGGAGATCGCGAGCGCGTTCTGCTTCGTATGCAACCAGTGCGCGCACCGATGCGCCCGCGGAGGGCGTGGCGAGATCCGCTTCCTGGACGTGAAAGCGCTTCATGTCCTGGGCGGGCAGGTAGATGCGGTCGCGGCCGAGGTCCTCGGCCACGTCCTGCAGGTGTTCGACGATCTGCAGTGCGGTGCAGATCGCGTCGGAGAGCCGGACCCGCTCGGGGGTCTCGGTGCCGGTGACACCGAGGACGAGGCGGCCGACGGGGTTGGCGGACAGTTCGCAGTAGGCGAGGAGATCGTCGTAGGTCTCGTAACGCGTGACGAGCTGGTCCTGGCGGTTCGCCGCGATCAGTCCGAGGAAGGGCTCCGGGGTGAGCGCGCACCGGCGGACGGTCGGCTGGAGGCGGCGCAGCAGGGGGTGGTGCGGGGTGCCGTCGAAGACCCGGTGCAGATCGGCCTCGAAGGCGTCGAGGAGGAGCAGGCGGTCCTCGGCGTCCGCAGGCGACACGCCGAGCAGCCTGGCGTCGGCGCCGCCGGGGGCCAGGTCGCCGTCACCGATGTCGTCGACGAGGCGGGCGAATCCGTACACCGCCATGAGGTCGGTGCGCCATGCCTTGGGCAGGAAGAAAGGCGCCACGGGGAAGTTCTCGCCCGCGGCCTTGTCGAGTGTGCCGCGCTCCGGATCACCGGTGGCGGCGGTGCCGCTTCCCGTCACCACTCGCTGCCAGGGGCGGGGACGGCGCGTGCTTCGGTGAGCTGGGGAGTTTCCGTAGCCATTGCCGTCACATCTCCCGTTCTACACTGCCGACCCAATACAGACTATTTCGGACACGCCGCTCAGTCGTCCGCACGGTGACCCGCATTAGGGTGTCGCGCATTATCGCCCCACTTGCCGCTATTCGGCACCGGTACAGCTTACGTTGTACAACGCAGCGAGCTTCCTCGGGGTGTCCTGCACATCACAACAACACACCGATTGGCGTCAAGATTCCTTGGGCCGGGCCGAGTTGACGTTTCCTTTGCAGACGCGGAGCCCCGCCGGAGCAGTTCCGGCGGGGCTCTGTGAAGCGTTCTGGGCCTTTGCGCCCGTATGCGAGTGGACTACTTGCCCGTGAACTTCTCGTACTCCTTGATGACCTCATCGGTCGGGCCGTCCATCCGGAGTTCGCCGCGTTCCAGCCACAGCACCCGGTCACAGGTGTCGCGGATCGACTTGTTGTTGTGACTGACGAGAAACACCGTGCCCGCGGACTTGCGCAGTTCACGGATGCGCCCCTCCGAGCGGACCTGGAACTTGCGGTCGCCGGTGGCCAGCGCCTCGTCGATCATCAGGACGTCGTGGTCCTTCGCCGCCGCGATGGAGAAGCGCAGCCGGGCCGCCATTCCGGAGGAGTAGGTGCGCATGGGAAGGGTGATGAAATCGCCCTTCTCGTTGATCCCGGAGAAGTCGACGATCTCCTGGTAGCGCTCCCTGACCTGCTCGCGGGTCATACCCATGGCGAGCCCGCCGAGGATGACGTTCCGCTCGCCGGTGAGGTCGTTCATCAGGGCCGCGTTCACGCCCAGCAGCGAGGGCTGGCCGTTGGTGTAGACCCTGCCGCTCTCGGCCGGGAGCAGGCCGGCGATGGCGCGCAGCAGTGTCGACTTGCCGGAGCCGTTCGAGCCGATCAGGCCGACGGCCTCGCCCCGGTAGGCGACGAAGGAGACGCCCTTGACGGCGTGCACCTTGCGCACCCCGCGCTCCTCGCCGCGCTTGACTATGCGGCTGAGGGCGGAGGTGGCGCTGCCCTTGCCGGTCTTGGCGCCGTGGACGCGGTAGACGATGTGCAGCTCGTCCGCGATGACGGTGGGGACCTGGTCCCTCGGGGTCTGCTCAGGGGTCTGCTCAGCCACGGCCGTACCTCTCCTCCGCCTTCCAGAAGTACACGAAGCCGCCCACGAACAGGATCACGGCCCAGAAGGTGGCGATGGCCCAGACGTGCGGCGGCAGGTTCGACGCGCCGTAGCCGTCGATGAGCGCGAAGCGCATCAGGTCCATGTAGATGGCGGCCGGGTTCACCTGCAGCAGGCGGACGAACACCTCGGAGCGGCCCTCCATCATCTTGCTGATGGAGAACATGACGCCGGACGTGTACATCCAGGTGCGCAGGATGAACGGCATCAGCTGGGCGAGGTCGGGCGTCTTGGCGCCCATCCGCGCCACGATCAGCGCGAGCCCGGTGTTGAAGAGGAACTGCAGCAGCAGGACCGGGACGATCAGCAGCCACGACAGGCTCGGGTAGCTGCCGAAGCCGACGACGATGATGAACAGCACGATCATCGAGAACAGCAGCTGCTGGAGCTGCTGCAGCGCGAAGGAGATCGGCAGCGAGGCGCGCGGGAAGTGCAGCGCGCGCACCAGGCCGAGGTTGCCGGAGATCGCGCGGACGCCCGCCATGATCGAGCTCTGCGTGAAGGTGAACACGAACACGCCCGTGACCAGGAACGGGATGTACACGTCCCGCGACATGCCCCGGCTGGCCTTCAGGATGACGCCGAAGATGAAGAAGTAGACGGCCGCGTTCAGCAGCGGAGTGGCCACCTGCCAGAGCTGGCCCAGCTTCGCCTGGCTGTACTGGGCCGTCAGCTTCGCCTGGGAGAAGGCCAGGATGAAGTGACGACGTCCCCAGAGCTGGCGGACGTAGTCGACGAGTCCGGGGCGGGCGCCGCTCACGGTCAGCCCGTACTTGGCGGCGAGTTGCGGCGCCGTGAGGCCTTCGTCGGGCGACGGGCGCGGGCTCACCGCGACTCCGCCGTCATGCGTTGTCTCACTCAAGGGTGGAAGCCTTCATGTTCGGATGCGTCTTACGATCGTCTTGCGTTCGTCTTACGGAATTGTGCTACAGGACGCGACACGTATCCGCCGCCGGACAAGTTCGAGGGGCGTCCGCGCGCCGAGCCCGCGGTCACGCACTGTCGAGCCTGTCAGATCACGGGGGGTCGACCCAGTCGGGTCAGCCGCCACACCGTACGCCACTTCATGGGCCTGCGCGGTCCGCACGGAGTGGTCCAGCCCTCCTTGAACCCGCCGAACCAGGCCTGCAGGGCCGGGCGCGAGGGTCGGCGCAGGAGGGTGAGCAGCAGCCATACCCCTAGGTAGACGGGGACGAGGGGGGCGGGGAGGTTGCGGCGGGCCAGCCAGACCCGGTTGCGGGCGACCATGCGGTGGTAGACCGCGTGCCGGGAAGGCGCCGTCGTCGGGTGGTACAGGACCATGTCGGACCGGTAGTCGATCATCCAGCCGGCGTCCAGGGCCCGCCAGGCCAGGTCGGTCTCCTCATGGGCGTAGAAGAACTCGTCCGGAAGTCCGCCGACCTCGGCGAAGACCTTCGTACGGACGGCGTTGGCGCCGCCGAGGAAGGTGGTGACCCGGGAGGAGCGCATCGGGTCGGAGGCGCGCAGTCTGGGGACGTGGCGGCGCTGGGTGACGCCGGTGTCCGGGTCGGCGATGCGGAAGCTGATGATGCCGAGCCGGGGGTCGGCGGCGAAGGCCTGCCGGCACAGTTCGGCGGTGTCGTGCTGGGCGAGCAGCCCGTCGTCGTCGAGGAACATCACTATGTCGACATCGCGACCACCGGGCCCGAAGGCGTCCAGGCCGATGTTGCGGCCACCGGGGATGCCCAGGTTCTCGGGCAGTTCCACGGTCCGTACGCCCTCGGGGACGTCCGGGACGGGCGAGCCGTTGCCGACGACGACCGCCTCGACCCGGTCGCCGTCCTGCTTGGCGACCGAGTCGAGCAACGCCCGTAGTTCGTCGGGCCGGTTGCCCATGGTGATGATCACCGCGCCGACCTTCATGCCGCTCACTTCAGCCTGCTCGACGCGAGGATCGACACCAGGTGCAGCAGCGTCTGGAGCAGCGCGATGCCGGCCAGTACGGCGACACCGAGCCGCGAGTAGAACAGGTCGCCGCGCATCTGGTCCACGATCGCGAGGACCAGGATCAGCAGGGACGCCTCGATGCCGAGGATCAGCCGGTGGAACTTGAAGGCGGCGGCGGCCCGGCGGGCCAGCGCCATCCCGGAGGACCGCATCTCGGCCGCGGACTCCTGGACCGGTGCCTTGCCGGTCTGGTGGCGGGCGACGCCGACCAGGTCGGTCTCGGCCTTGATCAGGATCGCGCCGAGCGCGGCCAGCGTCCCGAGGAAGGCCCACAGCCAGTCGATACGGCCGCTGCCCCACAGGTCGGCGGCGCGCAGCCCGAAGCCGACGAGGACCGCCGCGTCGGTGAGATAGGCGCCGACCCGGTCGAGGTAGACCCCGGCAAGGGAGTACTGCTTGCGCCAGCGGGCGATCTCGCCGTCGACGCAGTCCAGCAGCAGATACATCTGGACGCACACCACGCCGAGCACGGCGCCCGTGATCCCCGGCACCAGCAGCGCCGGCGCGGCGAGCACGCCGAAGACGGTCATCAGGTACGTGAGCTGGTTGGGCGAAACCCTGGTGTTCACCAGGTAGCGGTCCACCCGCAGGGACACCTCACGCATGTAGAGGCGTCCCATCCAGTGCTCACCGCTGCGCCGGTCCTTCACCCCTGCGGGGTGGACGACGGGACGGAGTTCAGCTACCGATGGCCTTGACATAGTCGGCGTAGATGTCCTTGATCTGGTCGGTTTTCAGGTCGAGGTGTTCGAGGATCGTGTAGCGGCCGGGGCGGGTCTGAGGAGCGAACTCCACGGCGCGGACGAACTCGTCCACCGTGAAGCCGATCTCCTCGGGCAGCACCGGCAGTCCGTGCCGGCGCAGCACCTCGGCCGTGTACACCGATTCCTCGTGGGCTCCGCGGAGGTACATCGCGAAGGCCGCGCCCAGTCCGCACTGTTCGCCGTGGGCGGCAGCGCGTTTGGGGAAGAGCAGGTCGAAGGCGTGGTTGATCTCGTGGCAGGAACCCGAGGCGGGACGTGAGTCGCCCGAGATCGACATCGCGATCCCGGTGAGGACCAGGGCCTCGGCGAGCACCTGGAGGAAGCCGCTGTCCCCTATGCCGCCGGGGTGCCGGAGCACCGCCTCGCCGGCCTGCCGGGCCATGGCGGCGGCGAGGCCGTCGATCTTCTCGCCGGTGACGCGGTTGGACAGTTCCCAGTCCGCGATCGAGTTGATGTTGGAGATCGCGTCACCGATACCGGCCCGCACGAAGCGCGCCGGTGCCTCACGGATGACGTCCAGGTCGATGACGACCGCGATCGGGTTCGGCACGCCGTAGGAGCCGCGGCCCGCGTCGTTGTCGAGGGTGGCGACGGGCGAGCACAGGCCGTCGTGCGCGAGGTTCGTCGGTACGGCGACCAGTGGCAGGCCGATGCGTGCCGCGGCGAACTTGGCGCAGTCGATGATCTTGCCGCCGCCGAGGCCCACGACCGCGTCGTAGTGACCGGCCTTCATGTCGCCGGCCAGTTGGATCGCGTCGTCGAGGGTGCCACCGCCGACCTCGTACCAGGTGGCGCCGGGCAGGCTCGGTTCGAGGCGCGCGCGCAGCCGGGCACCGGAGCCGCCGCTGACGGCGATCGCGAGCTTGCCGGAATGCGAGATCCGCTCGTCGGCGAGGACACCGGCCAGGTCGTCGAGGGCACCCGGGCGGATGTCCACGACGACGGGTGAGGGAATCAGCCGGGTCAGTACAGGCACGCGATCTCACGCCCCTTGGCCAGATCGTCGTGGTTGTCGATCTCGACCCACTTGACGTCGCCGATCGGGGCCACGTCGATCCGGAAGCCGCGGTTCACGAGCTCCTGGTAACCGTGCTCGTAGAACTGCTGCGGGTCGGTCTCCCACACCGTCTTGAGCGCGTCGGCCAGCTCGGACATGGCGTCGCCCTCGATGAGGGTGACGCCGATGTACTCGCCGGTCGCCTCGGCGGGGTCCATCAGCTTGGTGATCTTCGTCATGCCCTTGGCCGGGTCGACGACGACCTTCATCTCCTCGTCCGCAAGGGACTTGACGGTGTCCAGCGCGAGGATGATCTTCTTGCCCTCGCCGCGGGCCGCGAGCAGCGTGTGCTCGACGGAGACCGGGTGGACGGTGTCGCCGTTGGCGAGGATCACGCCGTCCTTGAGGGCGTCACGTCCGCACCACAGGGAGTAGGCGTTGTTCCACTCCTCGGCCTTGTCGTTGTCGATGAGGGTGAGCTTGAGGCCGTACTTCTGCTCCAGGGCCGCCTTGCGCTCGTACACGGCTTCCTTGCGGTAGCCGACGATGATCGCGACCTCGGTCAGACCGATCTCGGCGAAGTTGCCGAGGGTGAGGTCCAGGACCGTGGGTTCGCCCTCTATGCCCGCGGAGCCCACCGGCACCAGAGCCTTGGGAAGGCTGTCGGTGTAGGGGCGCAGACGCCGTCCGGCGCCGGCCGCCAGCACGAGGCCGATCATGCGGGTTCTCCTTCATCGTGTACGGCGGGCGCCCCTGCGGACACCCAGAAGCGGATGCTCTCGAAGAGCACCAGCAGGGCCACGGCCACGGCGAGCACCGTGAGCGCGACCGTGAACTGCGACGCGGTGAGCACGGCGGCGAGAACGGTGACGAGCAGCGTCCGCCCTTCGTGCCCCCCTATGACGCGCACCAGCCAGGCCGGGGACGCCCCGGCGTTGCCGCGGATGCGGTACACCGTGTCGTAGTGATGGTAGGCGACGGCGGCCACCAGTCCGAAAGCCGCTGGAAGTGCTCCGTTTACCTCCGCTTCAGCCGCGAGGATCAGGACGGTGCAGTATTCGGCCGCCCGGAAGAGCGGGGGGATCAGCCAGTCGAGGGCGCCCTTGAGGGGGCGGGCGACGGCGAGCGGGGACTGGAGTACGTAGAACACGGCACCCAGGACCGGCACCCAGCTTCCGTATCCGCCGAACCAGGCCGCCAGGAGAACGACCGCTGTACCGACCAGCGCGGTGTGGACCGGTGCGCGCAGGGACACCCGCCGCGCGATGCGCGTCAGCCCCTGAGCCAGCGGCCCGCTGTCCGCCAGGTCCGCCAGCGCCCGCGCCGCCCGGTCCGTCCGCGTCGCCTTGCGGGTCAGCGAGCGCAGCACCCGGCCCGCCGTCGTGTACGTCGCCGCGAAGGCGCAGCCGACGAGGAGGACGTAGAAGGTGATCCGGGGGGTCGTCACTGCCGTGAGGACGGCGATCATCGCCCATCGTTCGCCGATGGGCAGCACTATCATCCGGCGCACCCAGACCGTCCAGCCGACGCTGTCGAGCTTGTCGGAGAGGGCGGCGGTGGGGCTGGTGTTGGCGGTGGCGTCGTGGTTGGCCTCGTTGAACGAGAAGTCCACGACGTGGCGGCAGGTCTGCAGGATCATCGCGCCGAGCGCGAGCGCCCATACGTCGTCGCCGCCGCGGGCCGCGCCCAGCGCGAGGCCGGCGTAGTAGGCGTACTCCTTGGCGCGGTCGAAGGTGGCGTCGAGCCAGGCGCCGAGCGTCGAGTACTGCAGGGCGTAGCGGGCGATCTGTCCGTCGACGCAGTCGAGGACGAAGGAGAGGAGGAGCAGCACGCCGGCCGCGACGAACCCGGCGCGGGTGCCGGTGGCCGCGCTGCCCGCCGCGATCAGCGCGGTGAGCAGGGAGGCGGTGGTGACCTGGTTCGGGGTGAGGCCGCGGCGGGCGCACCAGCGGGCGATGTAGCGGGAGTACGGGCTGATGAAGTGGGTGGTGAAGAAGCCGTCTCGGGACTTCACGGCCGACTTCAGGCGTACGGCCTCGTCGTCGACGGCGGCGACGGCCTGCCGTGCCTCGCTGCCGGCCTGCGCGTCGGCGGGGACCGTGGCGACGAGGCTGCCCAGCTCGGGGCGGTGCACGCCTGAGCCGTCGGCGTCGAGGGCGGTGACGATGCGGTCGGCGAGGTTGTCGAGGAGGGTCGTGCCGGTGCTCGCCGAGTTCTCGCGGGCGACCGCGCGGGTCAGTGCCTGGCGGCCGGCCGGCTGCGCGGTGACGGCACCCGGTACCGCGGCGAGCGGGAAGCGGAGGTCCGTGAGGCCGAGGCGCAGCGCGTGCCGGTGGCCGACGAAGCGGGCGTCCACGACGGCGACGCGCCGGTCGCCGGGAACGGCCGCCAGGAGCGTTTCCGCCTCGGTGGCGTCAGCGGCGATCCGGACGTCGAAGCCGAGCGAGCGCAGGTCGTCCTCGATCGACGATCCGGGGACCGGCTGACCGGTGAGGATGGCGGTCGACAACCGAACTCACTCCCTGGTGCCGACGCGTGGGCGCCGGTCATGTGCATGGTGGTGGCGCCCTCTGGGTGGCACCCGGGCGGCATGTCGGCAGAGGCTATCGGATGCTCTCAAGCCCGTGTTCACCGGCCGTTCATGGGCTGATCAACAGGGTCTGCAGGCGCCTCCGCCGAGATCATCATCAGGGATTCGGGCCCCGGCCGACAAACCGCACCTGCCAGAGCGGGCATCGCCGGACATTCCGCGGAGTCCACGACTCCGGTCCACGGAAACGGCCGTCGGCCGGGCCTGCCTCCCGCACCCTCCCGCAGGCGCTCCGCGCCGAACTGACCTGCGATCCGTTTGCGCAGGTCAGGGCACATGACAACGGTGTTCAGTGCCGCGTTGCCCGATACCCCCCACCCGTAGTTCACTGTGATGCCGGGCAGTCATCAGGAGGGCGGCGTTTCATGGGGGCAGGGCACGACCACGGGCATGCGCACGGCGCTCCCGTCACCGGTACCGCCGCGGCGGCGTACCGGGGCAGGCTGCGGGTCGCGCTGGGGATCACGCTCACCGTGCTGGTGGTCGAGGTGGTCGGCGGGCTGCTCGCGGACTCCCTCGCGCTCATCGCGGACGCGGCCCACATGGCGACGGACGCGCTGGGCCTGGGCATGGCGCTGCTCGCCATCCACTTCGCCAACCGCCCGGCGGGCGGCAACCGCACCTTCGGCTACGCCCGCGCGGAGATCCTCGCCGCGCTCGCCAACTGTCTGCTGCTGCTCGGCGTCGGCGGCTATGTGCTGTACGAGGCGGTCCAGCGGTTCGTCACGCCCGCCGACACCGAGGGCGGGCTGACCATCGTGTTCGGTCTGATCGGCCTGGTCGCGAACATGATCTCCCTCACGCTGCTGGTGCGCGGCCAGAAGGAGAGCCTGAACGTGCGCGGCGCGTTCCTGGAGGTGGCCGCCGACGCGCTGGGCTCCCTCGCGGTGATCGTCTCGGCCGTGGTGGTCCTGACCACGGGATGGCAGGCGGCCGACCCGGTCGCCTCGCTCGCCATCGCCCTGATGATCGTGCCGCGGACGCTGAAGCTGCTGCGCGAGACCCTCGACGTACTGTTGGAGTCGGCGCCCAAGGACGTCGACATGCGGGCGGTGCGCGCCCACATCCTGGCCCTGGACGGCGTCGAGGACATCCACGATCTGCACGCCTGGACGATCACCTCGGGCATGCCGGTGCTCTCCGCGCACGTGGTCGTCGACTCGAACGCGCTGAACGCCATCGGCAACGAGAAGATGCTGCACGAACTCCAGGGCTGCCTCGGCGACCACTTCGACGTGGAGCACTGCACCTTCCAGCTGGAGCCCGGCGGACACGCGGAGCACGAGGCGAAGCTGTGCCACTGAGGCGCCCGTGAGGCCCCGGCGGCTCCCGCCCGCGAGGTTCCTGTGGAGGCTTCCGCACTGACAGAAACGACAGAATTCGACCGGCTTCGACGGAACGCAGCCATCCGGCGCGCGCCCGCGTCCTCACTCCCACAGCCCCACCCCCGGACGGTTCCGCCGTCGCCGCGCCGGGCACGATGAACTGCCGGGAGTGCCGGATTCGTACGGCAGACTTGGCTTTGAAGACCGATGTGAAGGATGGGTATGCCGATCACACCTGCCACCGCGACGCACAGCTCGTCGAACGGCACCGCTGAAGCGATCTTGCTCGAACTGGTCGACGAGAACGGCGTGACGATCGGCACCGCGGAGAAGCTCTCCGCCCACCAGCCGCCGGGGCGGCTGCACCGCGCCTTCTCCGTCTTCCTCTTCGACGAGCAGGGCCGGCTGCTGCTCCAGCAGCGGGCGCTGGGCAAGTACCACTCCCCCGGTGTCTGGTCCAACACCTGCTGCGGTCACCCCTACCCGGGCGAGGCGCCCTTCGCGGCGGCGGCCCGGCGGACGTACGAGGAGCTGGGGGTGTCACCCTCACTGCTCGCCGAGGCGGGCACGGTGCGCTACAACCACCCCGACCCGGACTCGGGCCTGGTGGAGCAGGAGTACAACCACCTCTTCGTCGGCATGGTGCAGGCCCCGCTGCGGCCGGACCCGGAGGAGGTGGGCACGACCGCGTTCGTGACCCCCGCCGAGCTGGCGGAGCGGCACGCGAAGGACACCTTCTCGTCCTGGTTCATGACGGTGCTGGACGCGGCCCGTCCGGCGGTCCGCGAGCTGACGGGCCCGTCCGCGGGCTGGTGACCGCCCGGCCTACGGCACGCGCGCGGAGGTGAGCGGCAGCGCGGCCCAGATCACCTTGCCGCCGCTCGCCGTGTGCTCGACGTCGCAGGCGCCGCCCGCCTCCCGGGTCACCTCGCGCACCAGGAGCAGTCCCCGGCCACCGGTCTCGTCGTGGTCGGCCACCAGGGCGGTCGGGCGGTAGGGGTGGTTGTCCTCGACGGACACCCGCACCCACTCGGCGCCGACGGCGACCTCCACCGCGAGTATCGGCGACAGCAGCGCCGCGTGCTTGACCCCGTTGGTGACCAGCTCGGAGACGATCAGCAACAGCCCCTGCAGCAGGTCGTCCGTAAGGGGCACGCCCTGACGGTAAAGCAGGTCCCGTACGGCGTGTCGCGCCTGCGGGACGGAGGCGTCGACGGCGGAGGCGGTGAACCGCCAGACTCCCTCGTACGGCAGCGGACCCGGCGGGGCGGGGGCCAGGGGATCGTCCCCGCCCCCTTCTGGGCGTGGGCCTGACCCACGCCCGTGGTCGTCCATCGTCCGGTCGCCACCCTTGCGCTCGATTGTCACCACACCACGAGTGTTGGCAACGACCCGCGCCACCCCGGACGACTGAACAGAAGTCAGCAGTTATCGGGCGCCTTCCGACCGTTCGGGTACGGCACAACCGCTTTCCGGACCGCTCCTGTTCCGATGGTGCCGACTTCGCGAACTCCTACGGTTGTACGTAGCATCCGGCGCATGGAGCCCCGCCTGCTGCACGATGTCACCGACTCGGTCGCCACCGTCGTCGTCCACCACCCCGGCAAGCGCAACGCGATGACGGCCGCGATGTGGCGCGCGCTGCCGCCGCTGCTCGACACGCTGGCGGCCGATCCGGCCGTCCGGGCGCTGGTGCTGACCGGCGAGGGCGGGACGTTCTGCGCCGGTGCCGACATCTCCACGCTGCGGGAGTCGCCGGGTGAGGCGCAGGGGCTCGCCGTGCTGGCGGAGGAGGCGCTCGCGACCTTCCCGAAGCCGACGCTGGCCGCGATCCGGGGTCATTGTGTGGGCGGCGGCGCACAGTTGGCGGCGGCCTGCGATCTGCGGTTCGCGGAGCAGGGGGCGCTGTTCGGGGTGACTCCGGCGAAGCTCGGGATCGTGTATCCGGCGTCCTCCACCCGGCGGTTGGTCTCGCTGGTGGGTCCGGGGACCGCCAAGTACCTGCTGTTCTCGGGCGAGTTGATCGACGCGGAGCGGGCGCTGCGCACCGGGTTCCTCGACGAGCTGCTGCCCGAGGGCGAACTCACCAAGCGGGTCGCGGAGTTCACCCGGGTGCTGACCGCCCGCTCGCGGTTGACGCAGGCCGCGGCGAAGGAGTTCGCCAACGGGCGTACGGACAGGGACGGTTACTGGGCCGAGCAGGCGCGCGGCAGCGACGACACCGCGGAGGGGGTCGCCGCGTTCCTGGAACGCAGGGAGCCGCGCTTCACCTGGACTATTTGAGGATGAAGCGGCTCTTGCCGCGGATCTTCTCGACCAGGTGCGCGGGCGCCTTCTGCGGGGAGCCCGCGTCGTAGGGCGGTTGCGGGTCGTACTCGATCGCCAGTTGTACGGCCTGTGCGTGCTCGTCGCCCGCGATCCGGCCGAGCAGGGTCAGGCCCATGTCCATGCCGGAGGAGACGCCGGCCGCGGTGACGTACTTGCCGTCGGTCACCACGCGTTCCCCCGTGGGCTCGACGCCGAACCGCTCCAACTGCTCCAGGGCCAGCCAGTGCGAGGTCGCGCGCCGGCCGTTCAGGAGCCCCGCGGCGGCCAGCAGCAGGGAACCGGTGCACACCGAGGTCGTCCAGGTGCTGGTGGCATCGGCCGTGCGCAGCCAGTCCAGGAGGGCGGTGTTCTCCATCTGCGGGGTCTGGCCGGGGCCGCCCGGCACGACCACGATGTCGGGGCTCGGCACCTCGGCCAGGGTCCGGTCGGCCACGATCGCGAGGTTTCCGCTGTCGTTGCGGACGGGGCCGGTCTCCTCGGCGACGAAGACGGTCTCCGCGTCGGGGAGGCGGCCGAGGGTCTCGTAGGGGCCAACGGCGTCCAGGGCGGTGAAGCGGTCGAAGAGGACGATGGCGATTTGCATTGGGGGCCTTGCTGGGTGAGGGGGCGGGCCGTGGGTGGGTGCTGTTGGAGTGGCGGGGGCTTGGGCGGGCGGCGCTCGGGGCTGCGGGCTGCGGGCTGCGGGCTGCGGGCT
>NZ_JAWOAI010000050.1:0-31063 GCF_033194735.1 Streptomyces sp. W16 | reverse complement strand
AGGAACCCCAGGGCAGCGACCCGTACGCCCACTCCCGCACCGAGGCCGCCACCGACCCCTACGGCGACGCGCGCGGCGACCGCCACGACGACGCCTCCGCCGAACTCGCCACGGCCGACGCGCAGTCGGCCGATGAGAACGGCGCGGCGGGCGACGATGCGGAAGGGGCCGAGGGGGCTGCTGAGAGGCCCGCTGAGCCGTCCGCGGCGTCCGACGGGTCCGAGGGTGCCGAAGCCGCCCCGGAGGCCGCTGAGGCGCCCGTGACGGCCGCGGATGACGACGCACCGGACGAGGCCGCCGAGCCCGCCCCGAAGATCTCCGGCGACGAACACCCGCTCGCCTCCTACGTGTTGCGCGTCAACGGCGCCGACCGGCCCGTCACCGACGCCTGGATCGGCGAGTCGCTGCTCTACGTGCTGCGCGAACGCCTCGGCCTCGCGGGCGCCAAGGACGGCTGCTCCCAGGGCGAGTGCGGGGCCTGCAACGTCCAGGTCGACGGACGGCTCGTCGCCAGCTGCCTGGTGCCCGCCGTCACCGCCGCGGGCTCCGAGGTCCGTACGGTCGAGGGTCTCGCCGTCGAGGGGCAGCCCTCCGACGTGCAGCGGGCGCTCGCCAAGTGCGGTGCCGTCCAGTGCGGATTCTGCGTGCCCGGGATGGCGATGACCGTGCACGACCTCCTGGAGGGCAACCCCGCGCCCACCGAACTGGAGGCGCGCCAGGCCCTGTGCGGCAACCTGTGCCGCTGCTCCGGCTACCGGGGTGTCCTGGACGCCGTACAGGAAGTCGTCGCCGAACGGGAGGCGCACGCCGCTGCCGCCGAACCTGAGTCGGACGGCGACGAGGCGCGTATTCCCCATCAGGCGGGTCCCGGGGGCGGTGGCGTCCACCAGTCGGCGTTCGAGTCCCCGCGCACGCAGGACCAGGTGTACGGCCAGGACGGAGGTCAGGCGTGAGCAACGAAGCCGCCACCGCGACCACGGAGGCCGCGCCCGCTCCGGAGCATCCGGGCCACGGCCTGGGCGCCTCGCTCCCGGCCGCCGACGCCCGCGCGAAGACCGAGGGCACCTTCCCGTACGCGGCCGACCTGTGGGCCGAGGGCCTCCTGTGGGCGGCCGTCCTGCGCTCACCGCACCCGCACGCGCGCATCGTGTCCGTCGACACGTCCCACGCGCGCGACATGCCGGGTGTACGGGCCGTCATCACCCACGAGGACGTGCCCGGCAGGGACCGCTACGGCCGGGGCACCGCCGACCGCCCGGTGTTCGCCTCCGAAGTGGTGCGCCACCACGGGGAGCCCATCGCCGCGGTCGCCGCCGACCACCCTGACACCGCGCGGATGGCCGCCGCGGCCATCATGGTCGAGTACGAAGTACTCGACCCGGTGACCGACCCCGAGCAGGCCTTCGAGGCCGAACCGCTGCACCCCGACGGCAACCTGATCCGGCACATCCCGCTGCGCCACGGCGACCCGGACGCGGCCGGCGACATCGTCGTCGAGGGCCTGTACCGCATCGGCCGCCAGGACCCCGCCCCCATCGGCGCCGAGGCCGGCCTCGCCGTGCCCCGCCCCGACGGCGGAGTCGAGCTGTACATCGCCTCCACGGACCCGCACACCGACCGCGACACGGCCGCCGCCTGCTTCGGCCTGGAGTCCGACCGCGTGAAGGTCGTCGTCACCGGCGTCCCCGGGGCCACCGCCGACCGCGAGGACCAGGGCTTCCAACTCCCGCTCGGACTGCTGGCGTTGAAGACCGGCTGCCCGGTCAAACTCACCGCCACGCGCGAGGAGTCCTTCCTCGGCCACACCCACCGCCACCCCACGCTCCTGCGCTACCGCCACCACGCCGACGAGGACGGCAGGCTGGTCAAGGTCGAGGCCCAGGTGCTGCTCGACGCGGGCGCCTACGCCGACACCTCCTCGGAGGCCCTGGCCGCCGCCGTCTCCTTCGCCTGCGGCCCGTACGTCGTCCCGAACGCCTTCATCGAGGGCTGGGCCGTCCGCACCAACAACCCGCCTTCGGGTCACGTCCGGGGCGAGGGCGCCATGCAGGTCTGCGCCGCCTACGAGGCGCAGATGGACAAGCTCGCCAAGAAGCTCGCCATGGACCCGGCCGAACTGCGCCTGCGCAACGCCATGGCCACCGGTGACGTCCTCCCGACCGGCCAGACGGTGACCTGCCCGGCACCGGTCGCCGAACTCCTGCAGGCCGTACAGGACTTCCCGCTGCCGCAGCTCCCCAAGGACACCCCCGAGGACGAGTGGCTGCTGCCCGGCGGCCCCGAAGGCGCGGGCGAACCGGGCGCGGTACGCCGGGGCGTCGGCTACGCCCTCGGCATGGTGCACATGCTCGGCGCGGAGGGCGCCGACGAGGTCTCCACGGCCACCGTCAAGGTCCACGACGGCATCGCGACCGTCCTGTGCGCGGCCGTCGAGACCGGCCAGGGCTTCACCACCCTCGCCCGGCAGATCGTCCAGGAGACCCTCGGCATCGACGAGGTGCACGTCGCCCCCGTGGACACCGACCAGCCTCCGGCCGGTCCCGGCTGCCGAAGCCGCCACACCTGGGTCTCGGGCGGCGCGGTCGAACGGGCCGCGAAAATGGTCCGCACGCAGCTCCTGCAGCCCCTGGCGCACAAGTTCGGCATGTCCACCGAGCTCCTCCAGATCACCGACGGCAAGATCACCTCCTACGACGGCGTCCTCTCCACGACCGTCACCGAGGCCCTGGACGGCAAGGAGCTCTGGGCCACCGCCCAGTGCCGCCCGCACCCGACCGAGCCCCTCGACGAGGCGGGCCAGGGCGACGCCTTCGTGGGCCTCGCGTTCTGCGCGATCCGCGCGGTCGTCGACGTGGACATCGAACTGGGCTCGGTGAGGGTCGTCGAGCTGGCCCTCGCCCAGGACGTCGGCCGCATCCTGAACCCGACCCAACTGGTGGCCCGCATCGAGGGCGGCGTCACCCAGGGCGTAGGCATCGCGTTGACGGAAAACCTGCGCACCGCGCGGGGCTTGATCCGCCACCCCGACCTCACGGGCTACGCCCTGCCCACCGCCCTGGACACCCCCGACATCCGGATCGTGAAGCTCGTCGAGGAGCGTGACGTGGTCGCCCCCTTCGGGGCGAAGGCGGTCAGCGCGGTACCGGTGGTCACGTCCCCGGCGGCGATCGCGTCCGCGGTACGTGCGGCTACGGGCCGCCCCGTGAACCGCCTGCCGATCCGCCCGCAGGCGGCGGTCGTGACGAACGGGCAGTACGGGCAGTAGGCGAGCGACTGTCGTTGGAGGGTGTCGTCCTCATCACCGGTGTGATGGCCGCCGGCAAGTCGACGGTCGCGCAGGCGCTGGCCATGGGGGTCCCCCCACGCCTTTAAGGCAGTGGGGGAAGTTGCCGAGGGCCGCGCACGTCCGGGGTGACGCGTTCCGGCGGATGATCGTCTCGGGCCGCGAGGAGTACGTTCCCGGTGCGGGCGGCGAGGGGGAGTCCCAACTCCGCCTGCGGTACCGGCTGTCGGCGGCGACGGCGGACGCGTACGCGGAAGCCGGGTTCACGGCGATCGTCCAGGACGTGGTGCTGGGCGCGGAGTTGCCGGCGTACGTCGACCTGATCCGCACCCGCCCGCTGCACGTGGTCGTCCTCGCACCGACCCCGGCGACCGTGACGGCACGAGAGGCAGGGCGCGGGCGAAGACCGGATACGGCGCGTGGACGGTCGAGGACCTGGACGGCGCGCTGCGGACACGGACCCCGCGCCTCGGCCTCTGGCTGGACAACTCCGGGCTGACGGTGGGGGAGACGGTGGACGCGATCATCGAGGGACGGGAACGTTCACGGGTGGTCTGAGCGTCTGACGGGGTGAGGATGTTTCGGACGTTTCGCGTCCGCCCGCGCTCTGTGAGGCGTTTTCACCGGGTTCTCACCGCGTTTCCGCTGGTCAGGGCGATTGTCAGTGGTGCCGCGTAGTGTTCTGGGCAGTGGGGACGACAGCGGAACGCCGGTGCCGCACGGGGAAGATTCATGCACGGGGGAACAATGAGCAGGACCGACGCCGGTTCCACGGCGACCACGATCACCTTGACCGAGGACGACCTCGATCCGTACGTCACGCACGCGTCGACGCGCCGCTGGCTGACAGGCCCCGGACTGCCGGGTGACAGCGGCCTGTTGACGTTCGAGGAGCTGCGCAGAGAGGGCCTGCGGACGGTCGCGGACTCGCTGGGCGATCCCGACCCGCTGGCGGAGGAGCTCCGGGACCAACTGGTGATAGGCGCGCTCTGGGGAGCCGACGGCGGGGAGGCGGAGTCGATCCTGCTGGACGGCGAGACGGGCGAGATCGCCACGACGTACTTCTTCCACGACCGCCCGGACCTGATGGAGGCCGGCCCGCTGGCCCCGTCGATCGAGACGCTGGCCCGCTTCACCACGACCACCGACGAACTGACCGCCCTGCGCGGCCAGTTCGCGTCCTACGACGGCCGCCACGGCGCACAGACGGTGGCGGAGGCGTCACGCCACTTGCTCACGATCTTCGAGTCGGAGACGGACGGCGAGGTGCCCCCGTTCTGGAAGGCGGCGGCGCTGATCCGCCCGCTGGCCCTGGTCGCGGGCCCCGGCACGACATCGGGGCTGACCCTCGACATCCCGGCCCGCCTGCTGGACCAGGAGTTCGGCCAGGGCACGGTGGCCCGCTTCGAGGAGGTCGACTTCCCCGCCACGCTCACCCACGAGCCGACCCGCCGCTTCCTGCGCGAGACGGGCCTGCCGGAGGACGCGTTCCTCTTCCAGCTGGACACGGACGTCCCGCTCCCCACCCTCTCCGAGTTCTACGAGGACGAGCCCGCCGACGAACTCCCGGCCCGCGCCGACGAGTTGATCCGCCTCGGCTGTCTCGTCGAGGACAACAGCCTGGTGGTGGACGGCGCCACGGGCGAGATCCTGACGTGGAGCGAGCCGGAGGCGACCTTGTCGCCTCTGAACAGGGACGTCTCCACCCTCGCGTTCACCCTCTGGCTGCTCCACCGCGAGAAGGCGATCGACGCGGACCTGTCGGGCGAGCTGACGGCAGAGGCGTACCACCAGTTGGCCACGACGATGCTCCAGACCCTGTCGACGGTGGACCCGACAGGACGGCACGCAGGGGCGGCCGGCCGACGCCACCCGCACTACTGGACGGAGGCGTTCCGGGACGAGGCGGGTGGGGTGCTCTGACGCGTATGCGTATGCGTATGCGTATGCGTACGCGGTCTCGGTCTCGGTCTCGGTCTGCCGAGGAATTCGGTCGCGCCCCACGAGCAGAGCCGTTACCTTCCGCCTGACCGCGGTGAGGTACGAGACGGCACGGGCGAGGGGAACCTGACATGGAGATCGAGGGCGGCGCACGGACCGACCGACTGGGCTTGCTGCTGGAGCAGTTCGACAAGGCCCGGGAGATGGCCCAGGTCCGGCTGACGGGACTCGGCGACGAGGAGTACCTCTGGGAGCCGGCCCCCGACTGCTGGTCCCTCCGCCGCCGGAGCGAGGCGCTGACACCGAGGGCGTTCGGACCGGGCGAGTGGGTCCTCGACCTGGGCGCGCCGGACATCCCGGCGAGCGAGTACGCCGAGGTCGCCCGCCAGGCCGCCGACGGCATGACCGTCACCAAGATCGCCGACGACTGGAGCGTGAGCGTCGAACGGGTCGAGCAGGTCCTCGCCCACACAGGCGAGCCGGAACCCGACAAGACCCCGATCACGACCATCGCGTGGCGCCTGGGCCACCTGCACTTCCAGTTCGCGGGCGCGTGGGAGTGGACGTTCGGTGAGCGGCGCCGGGACCCGAAGCAGATGGTCGACTTCACGCCCTCGGCGGCCCTGACGCTGGACCGGTTCTGGCCGGTGATCGACCGCTGGCGGGCAGCCGTAGTCGCCGTCACGGAGGAGGACCTCGACACTGTCGGCTTCTCCCAGTACCCGTACGGTTCCGACCCCGACGATCCGTACATCGCTGTTGTGGCGGGAGCCAACCTGGAGTTCATCCACCACATGGCGGAGATCGCACTGCTGCGGGATCTGTGGCGGGCGCGGATGTGAGTCAGGTACGGGGCTGAGCACTCCACACGTTCTGGAGAGCCGCCTGCACACCCTCCCCGAGCACCGCACGCGTCGTCATCTCGCCCGGCAGCGTGGGCAGTTCGGCCCAGTGGGTCACGGTCTCGGCGCTGGCGAGGCCGTAGGGAAGCCGGACGACCCCGTCGGAGTCGACGAAGCAGTCCCTGTGCTCCGTCCCGTCCGCACCGAAGTGCAGAGCCGTGAAGTACATCGGCCGCACGAGCCAGAATTCCTCACCCGGCGCGGCGCTGGACTCGGTTCCGGACTCGGCGCCGCTGTCCGCCGGATACCGACCGGTGATCGCCGCCGCGACCGGCGTACCGCTCCGGGGCAGCCTGTCGCGTGCGTCGACCCATGTCACCACGGTGTCCAGATTCGCCATCTCCACGTCTCCACGTCTCCACATCCCTACGCCCGACAAGACGGCCGGAAGCCCACGAAGGTTGCGTCGGCCGGTGCAGGGGCGGGTAGCACTGGCTTCCTTTGCGCTGGGTGGCGTAAGTCGCCGCCGCGGACGTGCAGTTGACCCGCGGGTTGCCGGCGGACACCGACTGCTCCAGGCGCTGCAGGACACTGAAGGCATCCTCGTCATCGACACCGTTCTTCCAAACAGGCGGCTCCGCCGATCATGTCGATACGCCAGGTTTCGCTACCCTCGCAAGGCCGCAAGCAGTGCATTCCTGGTTCGCCACTCGGCCCGCCACCCGTTCGCAAGGGCGGATTCGCCACCCAAATCGGGGCAAGTTCCTTGAGGGAATCTTGACAGTGCTTGAGCAACAGCGCTGACTTGCGGTTATCTCGTCTGGTGCGTCGGGCGACTCGGTTGCCCGGCGCTACAGGCCTCTGCGCAAGCAGAAGGCCCGGCTCCGGGATGCACCCCGGAGCCGGGCCGATGCGCGGGGCAAGGGTGGGTCCGGCCGAGTAAGCAGCGGTCGGGCCCACTCGCCCTGACCGGCCGTCCGGCTCACCCTCTTACGCGTCACATGAAGTGCTCGACGCATCCCGCAATGGCAGTGACCGCCGTCAGGAACAAGGCCGCTAACTGCACCCAGTCCGACCTCTGGTGTGGCCGTCGGCGACTTCTCCGTTTCGTCGATCGCTCCATCTCGCCGATCTCCCATCTCTCTGAGTTCCCAAGCTCGTTGGGACCTGCCGATCCGGCAGGCGTTCCAGGAGAGACGCATCGGACTGTGGCAACTTACCGGCGCGCCAGGTGTCCGCACGACCGGACGCCACTGTTCGCCAGGGTTCGCCAGTCTTAACTCCGGGGAGCGCCACGCACCCGGCATGGGAGGTGGGCGGAGGAGAGCGAGTGTCGGGGGCGGTGAGCCCGCACGGGACCGAGCGGACGGGGCTGATGGTCTTGCGCTGGAACGGCCGTCCGTACTGCCGGCCTGTACTGCTGCCGGCTGTGTCGGCTCCCTGCGGGCAGTCTGGCGCTCTGTGGAGCCCCCCTCGCGTCAGGCGCGGTTCCGTGTCCACTCCCCGGACCCTGGTGACCCCGCAGGCCGGGCCTTTGCCATGATCGCTCGATGACGGATTACCAGCGGATACCCCCTTCCAAGGTGGCCGACGACCGGATGTCGCTCATCTCGTTCCTCGACTATCAGCGTGCCACTTTGGCCATGAAGTGCCAGGGCCTGACTGGTGACCAGCTGAAGCGGAGAGCTGTTCCGACCTCCAGTCTTACCCTCCTCGGCCTCGTCCGGCACGCGGCCGAGGTGGAGACCGGCTGGTTCCGCTTCGTACTGAACCGAGAACAGCTCACGCCCCGGTGGCCGGCGGTCGACGGCGTCCTCGGGGAGTTCCTCGTGACCGACGCGGACGACGACGAGGCGTTCACGTTGTGGCGACAGGCGTGTGAAGACTCCCGCGCGGTCACGGAGTCCTTCGACTCCCTCGACGACACGGTTGTCTTCCGGGGCGAGACCATCTCGCTGCGGTATGTCCTGATCCACATGATCGAGGAGTACGCCCGTCACAACGGTCATGCAGACCTGCTGCGCGAAGCGATCGACGGGGCGGTCGGCGAGTAGGGCGACAGGCGGGTCGGATCCGACCCGCCAATCCGAACCGGTGGACCTGGGTTGGTGGCTGTTCCAAGGGTGCGCGCAGTGCGAGATGATCACGCCATGGCCGGTGTGATCGCAGCGTCGGAACCGTCCTGGATGTCCTCGTTCACCGGGCTGGGCCCAGGCCAATTCCGCAAGCTGGTTACCGCGCTACGGCGCGAGGGGGTGGAGGCGGCGCGGCGGGGCCGACCGTGGAGGCTGCCGCTGGAAGACCGCGTCCTGCTAGTTGCCGCCTACTGGTGCACGAACTTGACGATGCGCCAACTCGCTCCGCTGTTCGGTGTCTCGAAGTCTGCTGCCGACCGAGTCATCAACCATCTCGGCCCCCTGCTCGCGCTCCAGCCGCGTCGCCGATTCCGCAAGGACACCGTACTGATCGTGGACGGAACCCTGGTCCCCACCCGCGACCACACTGTGGGGAAGCAGGAGCACAACTGCTTACATCGCAAGGTCCGCGCCCGCGTCGGCCGTCGGCGATGCCGATGTGCCCAAACGAGCTGATGTTCCAGAACACGAAGGCGCCCTTGGGCGGGGTCCGCGATGTCGTTCTCGCCGATCGGGCTGAATGCCTCCAGCAGTAGGTCCTCGGACAGCTGCGACGGCTCTTCCTTCGCCGCGTCCAGCAGGCCGTCGCGGGCAGGGGTGATCTCACTCATGGCATGCCTCCATGCAGGTGGGTGGGGGAGTCGCGGAGTGGCCGGCTGACCCGGCGGCCCCGCTGACCATCACGCTGCCCCACCTGCCAGGCCCCGCGCACCTGTTGACTCCCCTGCTCCTGCCCCGAGTGGGAGAGGAAACCCCCTGGCCTGAGTTGGTCGAGCACCGCGCCGTGCGGGACGTGAAACAAGAAGGGTCCGGCGGAAGGCCGGAGCACAGGCGGGGAGCAGGGGGCGAGCCGGCGGGTGGGTGTGTCGGCTCGGCCGGTCAGGCGGTGCGGCGGGTTGTGGTGGTGGCCTGCTGCGGCCCATGAGTTCGCAGTTGGCGGCACGGACGATCACGCCATGACCGACGGCGACAGGGAAGATCGCGGAGCTCCCGTCGGGCCTTACAACTACCTGATCTTGAAGCGTGAGAACGCCTCAGCCTTGGTGGTTATGGGACTCCTGTTTCAGTCGTTCCGTTCCAGGAGGTTCCGTTCCGGTTTGTTGATCGGAGGTGGATGATCATCAGCTCACAGCCATCTTTTGACATGTCCTTGATGATTCCTTTAATCGGCAACTTTCAGTCATGTACGCGCCACCCCCTGTCGACAGATCCACTTCGCGCCTAAGTTGGCACCGGCATTTCAAACGTTTGTGCGGATTGAGTGGGGCTCGGGGGTGTCCTCCGGGAGGCGCCTGACCAGCGCCATCAATCCGTATTCGTCGTGCTTCAAGGGGGAGTCAGTAACCATGTTCAAGCTCAGGGCAAGTCTGCGTGCTGTCACCGTTGCCGCGGTGCTGGTCTCAGGCCTGGTGGCTGTACCGCAGGCGGTGGCCGCCGGCCGGCCTGCCGTACCGGTCGCAAAGACGGCTGATGCGGCCACCCGGGCCATCGCCAAGGCCGACCCGCAACCCGCGTCGGCCGCGGCCACGGTGTGCGGGACCGGGTACAGCCTGTTCCGTGCTGTACCGCTTCCGGAGGGGACGGACCCCAATCAGCGGCTGGCCATGCTGTTCTCCTACGAGAACAACGGCAAGGGCTGCGTCATCCTCGACAACAATGTCGGGAAGTCGCAGTACATGTACTTGCACGTGTGCAAAGTGGACAACACCGGCTGCTCCACGGACTCGGGGAACTTCAGCGAATACGCCGGCCCTCTCTACGTGGCCAGCGCTGTCTGCGCACCCGTGACTGCGAAGATGGGCGCGACTTCCAGCAGTTTGTACATCAACTACGCGACCGAGTACATGTTTTCCTGTGACTGAGAACCTGCCCGGCAGAACCCGGGCCTCCGCACGCTTCCTGTTAGTGGCGATAGCCGCAGGGCCGCTTGCTCTGACCGCCTGCGGCAACGAGGGAAGCCACCAGGCCGACACGTCGTCCAAACCGCACTCCTCGGCAACTGCCGCGGCCGTGGCCAAGCCGTCAGGCACGGCTGGCGCCCCCAATGAGGCAGCGCAGAACGCGGCCGCTCAACGCGCGGCCGCCGCCCCCAGTGGAGATCCCGTCCAGCCGACGAACACGGCTGTCCCCGATCCCAAGGACTACGGATTCGGGAAGGCCGCGGCCACGGCAGCGCACGGTGAGGTCGTCGCGTACACGCCTCGCCTGGTGTCGGGACGGGTCGTGGTACCGCTGACCTTCCACAACAGCAGTGACGAACGCCTGGCTTACACCGTCACCGTGACGGTCGTGGGTGGCAAGCAGAAGTCCCCGTTCTCGGTCGTCGAGAAGGCCGGCAATGTCTGGCCGGGCACCACGTGGCCGACCCAGGCGGACATCACGGTCTCCGGCGCCACGGCGGGGACGAGCGACGCGAAGATCAGCTTGAAGGTCGTCCAGTACGACCCGTTCGCAGACACCCACTGACCTGTCACTCACACCTCTCGGCGTCACCCGCGCCTCGCACGTCGTGCGTAGTGCCACCGGCTCAACTCCTAAGTTCCCGTCCGCCCTTCAGGCCATTTCCGGCCGGGGCGGGCGGCCCCACTCGTGCCCGGTCGGAGGCCCCTGAGGCCATCGTCTGTGCGGCCCTCGACACCACCGGCGACACCCCCGGGAATGCCACCGCCCGGCCCTCACGACCTTCGTGAGCCATGGGCGGGCGGAAACCGGCAGCTCAAACGCGCCATGTACCTCTCCGCGTTCGCCTGCATGAACGCCGACCCTGCCTCCCGCACCCACTGCGACCGCCGGCGAGGTCGCGGAAAAACCCACGCCCAGGCCCTCCTCCGCCTGACCCCTCAACGCATCAGCGTCCTGTTCGCCATGCCCCGAGAAGGCACACCGAAGCCGGGCGCCCTGCCGGAGGACATAGAGGCCCCCGCACCCCCGCACTCAACCAGTCGCACTCCTGACGGAAATGGTTCAATTCTGTGAGATACAGCAAAAAAGCACGGATGTCTTTAGCTGCAATAGCAGCCGGAGGTGTCCTGGTCGGACTCCTCCAGTCGACCGCGTCGGGCCTTGAGCAGCAGTCCACGGACGCCCCTCCGACAAGCACACACCCGGCACACGATTCCACCGCCAGACCCCCCACCAGAATCGCAAAACCGGCCGGAACGTTCGGTTCGGACTGGAAGACGTCCACAGACCGGGCCGTCACCGCAGCCGCGGACAGCGACGGCCTCCATCTGCTGGTCGCCGACAGCGCATCCGCGTACACATGGAAGACCGCGGCGGTTCTGAACGAACCGGGCATGCCCGGTGACACCTGGATCGGCAACGCGTGCGTCATCGACCACGCCCATGCGGCGGTCGTCTACGCCCCGCGCACCTTCACCAACCACCCCGACATGATGCTCGGGGGAGCCTTCACGGCGATCGTCGATCTCGACAAGGGAGTGGTGAACAAGCTTGCGTTCACCGCGTCTCTCGCCTACTTCGATCCCACCTGCAACCCGGCCGCGCACACGGCGGCGTTCACCTCGCAGCGGGACGACGAGTCACGGCTGATGACGGTGGACACGTACGGCCGCACCGTGGCCGACACCGTCGCACAGGGGCAGGTCACCTCCCCGGTCCCCGTGAGCGACGGTGTGATCGCGGCGCTCGGCAACCAGCTCGTGCACATCGACCGCAAAGGCAGCACGAAAACCCTCGTCAGGACCAGCCGGGCCCCGTACGACATTCACGCGCTTCCGGGCGGGAAGATCGCTTTCCTCGACCGTACGGGCGACACCACGACACACGCCAAGACATACACAGCGGGCAAGGTCGCCACTGTCGCCACCGGCAAGGTGGAGCAGCTCGCCCTGAAGCAGGCCGGCACCAGCCGGGTGTTCCTCACCGGCAAGCCTTCCGGCGCGACGCGTCTGTCGGGCAGCGGGGTGAGCCTGTTGGACGCGCCGGCAGAAGCCGACGTGTCGAGCCTGGGCCGACTGGCCGTCAACCCCGTCCTCTCCGATGCCGTCCAGAGGGGTCTGGACAACGTCAAGAACGCGGGCAAGGGCTTCACCAAGGGTGGTGAGCCCGTTCCCGCCGAGCCCGGCCACGCCCTCACCGTCACCGGCGTCGCGACAGCCACGGGGAAGCCCACCACCCAGCTCGCCGCCGAGCCCGGCGCGGCAGTGGGGGGCGCCAAGCTGTCCCCGGCCCTGGCCGGCACTCCCAGCGCCAAGGCATCGGCAGCCGCGGCCAGTATCGAGAACGACCCGGTGGACACCGACCGCTGGTGCTCGGTCCCCCGCAACGACGTCGGTCAGCTGGCCCTGCAGCCCACCCCCAACCAGGTGGAATGGGCCGTGGACATGGCAGTCCGCGGAAACCTGCGCTCCAACTACCTCACCCAGGGCGGCTGGCGCTCACAGACCGGTATCGGCACGATCGACCCGCAGGGCCTGTTCCCCATCCCGACCCTGAACGGCGGCAACGGCAGCGGCCGTATCCCAGCCCAGGTCGAACTCGGCATCCTGGCCCAGGAGTCCAACCTGTGGCAGGCGGAACAAGGCTCCATCCCGGGGCAGATGGGCAACCCGCTCGCCGCGGTCGACGGCTTCTACGGCCATGACGGCAAAGCGACCACGCCGGCCGCCCACTGGAAGATCAACTGGACGAAGTCCGACTGCGGCTACGGAGTCGGCCAGGTCACCGACGGCATGCGTCTGGCCGGTTACGAGAAGACCGACGACAACGGGCACAAGGAGACCGCCCTGTCGCCAACCCTGCAAAAGGCCGTGGCGCTCGACTACGCCACCAACATCGCCGCCTCGCTGAAGATCCTCGCCGACAAATGGAACGAGGTCCACACCAGCGGCCAGATGGTCACCGCCAACAACGACGACCCCGCGAAGCCGGAGAACTGGTTCACCGCCGTATGGAACTACAACCTCGGCTTCAACAAACCCGGAGCGGACACCAACTGGGGCCTGGGCTGGTTCAACAACCCCGCGAACCCCGACTACCCGCCCACCCGTAAAGCCTTCATGAACACCGACCTCGACGCGTTGGCCATCAAGGACGCCGCGCATCCGCAGGACTGGCCGTACGAGGAGAAGGTGCTGGGATGGGCCTCCTGGTCCATGGACAGTGGCCACTCCTATGCCACTTCCGGCCGTCAGGACTGGCCGGGCGAGTCCGGATTCTCCTCCGCCGGCTTCCGCCCCGCGTACTGGAACGGCACCGACCGGACCGTCGTGGACATCAACAGTGCGAAGTACAACCGGGCGCACGCCAACCCGACGCTCGACACGTTCTGCAACACCAAGAACAACTGCAGCGCGACCAGTCCACCCGACTGCCCGGACGCGGACTGCTACAAGCAGTACTGGTGGCACGAGTCCAACGTCACCTGGAAGTCCGACTGCGCCACCACCTGCGGCTTCGAGAACATCAAGTACGTGACCCTGATCAGTGAGCCCGGCCGCGGTACCCGCCTGCAGTACGGAACCCCGCTCTGCTCCGGCGCGGCCAACGACGGCCGGCCCAACGGCTCCTGGCTGGTCGATTCCGTACCCGACGCCACCGAGACCTGGAGCAGCTGCGGGAAGTCCTATTCGAGTGGAACCTTCAAGTTCGCCTTCAACGCGGACCCGGCCGCAACCGGTCCCGGCCTCGGCCCGTTCGAGTCCAAGGCCGATCTGCATCAGGTCGGCGGTGGCTACCAGGGGCACTACTGGTACACGCACACCCGCGATACGCCCCATCTCGGTGGCGACGACGGGCCGATGACCATGAAGGGCACCTGGACGCTCAACCAGAACCTCAGCTGGGCCCGCGTCCTGGTGTATCTGCCCGACACCGGCGCCCAGACCCGGCAGGCCACCTATACCGTCGGGGGCTCGGACAGCACCAGCCCGGACAGGGTCGTACTGCAGCGCGCCGGCGGCTGGGTCAGCATCGGGGCGTTCCACTTCACCGGGACGCCGAAAGTGTCCTTGTCGAACTCGACGGCGGACGGCACAGGGGACGAGGACATCGCGTGGGACGCGGTGGCCTTCCAGCCCCTCACCGGAAAGCCGGCGAACTCCATCGTGGCAATGGGCGACTCCTACTCTTCGGGCGAGGGCGCCAGCGGGGCCGGCGGCACGGACTTCTTCCCGGAGACCGACCACATGGACAATGTGAACAGCGATTTGATCGACAAGTGCCACCGCTCCAAGCTCGCCTGGTCCCGGCAGGCGACGCTGCCCGGCTCCAGCATGTCCATCGGAGCCCTGGCCGACAGCCTGGACACACAGACGGACTACCACTTCATCGCCTGCTCAGGTGCCCGCACCTACAACATTCTCACCAGCGGGCAGTCCCACGAAGTGCCCCAGCTCTACGCCGGCTATCTCGACCAGAACACCACCCTGGTCACCCTGTCGGTCGGCGGCAACGACGCCAGGTTCTCGGATGTGTTCACGCAATGCGCATACGGCGCTGGAACGGAGCAGTGCCAGAACACGGCGATAGGGAACAAGGACCCGATCACAGGCGAGGACGTTGCCGGAGACACCGGACCGCTCAAGGACTGGGCTCCCACGTGGCTGCACGACCAGGTCCGGCCACGCATCAGGGCGGTGCTGACGCGGATTCACGATGTGGCGCCGAACGCGAAGATCATCCTCATGGGCTACCCGGAGCTGCTGTCGGGGGCCAAGGACTGCGTGGCGGGAATCGGCATGGAAGAGGAGGCTCCCTGGCTGAACTCGGTCGCGGACATGCTGGACACGGAGATGGGCGGCGCCGCGTCGGACGCCAAGTCCCAGGACGGGATCAACGCGGTGTTCGCTGATCCCCGCAACACGTTCTACGGCAAGACGGTGTGCGGTAATCCGGAGTATGTGAACGGCATCGTGGAAAACGGACGATCCCAGGCGGACGCCGAATCACCCAAGCCCGCGATGGCGTCGTTCCATCCGAAGATCGCGGGAGCCCGTCTCTACGCCGACGTGCTGCAGCAGTATCTGCCGTAGGGGAGTGAGGAAGTCCGGGGAAGGGGCCGAGTTCCAGGCCCTTCCCCCGGGCCGGGGGCCCCAGTACACGTACTCGGGCCCCGGCCGTCCCCACCCCCGAGTGTCTAATCACGCCCCCGCACCCACTTAAGTACGGATACTCATGACACCGCGTTCCTCTCGGATGGATTCTGGCCGGGTGAGTACAGATCCTGAACGTACTGGTCGGGCCGTGGCCGTGTCCGTGGGCCTGGCTGTTTTAGAGCTGTTGGCTCTCGGCCTGATCTGGTTGTTCTGGATTTCGTCCTACTGGTCGGCCTTTGACGCGCAGGACTACGGCGCACCGCCGGGTCCCTACCTGCAGACGGCTATGTTCGTGGCGGCAGCCGCCCTGGTCGCGGCTGTTGTGGCCGGAGTCCGCCGGGTACCTGTGGTTGCCGTCACTCAACTTGTCATGGTCCTCGCCATTTGCGCGGCCCTGACCAGCGCGAAGGTCGCTGGTGAACGCATTTACGAGTCCTCCTACCGGGATGCCTGTCTCTCAGGTCTGGCCTGTGACGCACCTTCGCCCCCGCGATGAGCTGTTCCTGACGATCGAGACGGGAACTGAGACGGACGACCAAAAGGGCGGCACCCCTCGGGGGTGCCGCCCTTTCGTTCTGCCTGGTCAGGCATCCAGAGGCCGTGGCGGGAATCGAACCCGCGTAACTCGCTTTGCAGGCGAGTCCCTGAACCACTCGGGCACACGGCCGTGTTTGGTGAGTTGACCGTAGGCCGGGCGGTGGCTCGGAACAAGAGGGCCGGGGGGCGTGCAACGGGACTGCCACACCGCGTTCATGAATGGCGGGGTGGGGGTCTGCGGTCGTACGACCAAGGTCTCAGCGGTGGAGCGTCTTTCGACAGGGGTCAACCCGGGATATGGGCCTTACGCTGGCCCTCATGACCGTCCTCGAACCGCGTGACGCCGACGTCACGGATACTGCCCCTGACCTGGCCGATGAGTGTCGGGACGGGGTGCTCGGGCGGTCGTATCGGGCGCTCAGTGTCGGGATCGTGTCCGTTGTGCTGTTGATCGCCTTCGAGGCGACCGCCGTGGGGACGGCCATGCCGGTTGCGGCTCGGGAGCTGGACGGGGTGGCGCTGTACGCGTTCGCGTTCTCCGGGTACTTCACCACCAGCCTGTTCGGGATGGTGTTCGCCGGGCAGTGGTCGGACCGGCGGGGGCCGCTCGGGGCGTTGACCACCGGGATCGGGGCGTTCGCCGCCGGATTGCTGGTTGCGGGGACTGCCCAGGTCATGTGGGTGTTCATCCTGGGGCGGGCCGTGCAGGGGCTGGGCGGTGGGCTGGTCATCGTCGCTCTGTACGTCGTCATCGGGCGGGCCTATCCGGAACGGTTGCGGCCCGCCATCGTGGCCGCGTTCGCCGCGAGTTGGGTCGTGCCGTCCGTCGTCGGGCCGCTCGCCGCCGGCGCGGTGACCGAACAGCTCGGCTGGCGCTGGGTGTTCGTCGGGATACCGGTGCTTGTCGTCTTTCCGCTCGCGCTGGCCCTTCCCCAGATACGACGGCGGGCTGCCGGACCGGTGTCCGAGCGGGGCCGGCTGCCGCCCGAGCCTTTCGACCGGCGTCGTATTCGTCTCGCCCTCGGGATCTCCCTCGGTGCCGGGCTCTTTCAGTACGCCGCCCAGGATCTGCGGTGGTTCTCGCTGGTCCCGGCTGCCGCCGGCGTCGCGCTGCTCGTGCCGGCCGTGCTCGGGCTGTTGCCGCCCGGTACGTACCGGGCGGCGCGGGGGCTGCCCTCGGTCGTGCTGTTGCGTGGGCTGGGGGCCGGGACGTTCATCTCGGCGGAGTCCTTCGTGCCGTTGATGCTGGTGACCCAGCGGGGGCTGTCGCCGACCTTGGCCGGGTTCTCGCTCGCGGCGGGCGGCGGGACATGGGCGCTCGGGTCGTGGGTGCAGGCCCGGGCGCGGGTCGAGCCGTACCGGGTGCGGCTGATGACGTTCGGGATGGTGCTGGTGGCTGCCGCCATCGCCGCCGCGCCGAGTGTCCTCATCCATGCCGTGCCCGTCTGGACCGTGGCCGTCGCCTGGGGGTTCGGGTGTTTCGGGATGGGGCTGGTGATGTCCTCCACCAGCGTGCTGCTGCTTCAGCTCTCCGCGCCGGAGGAGGCCGGTTCCAACTCGGCCGCGCTGCAGATCTCCGACGGGCTGTCCAATGTCGTGCTGCTGTCCGTCGGCGGGGCCGCGTTCGGTGCGCTCGGGGGTGGCACGGTCGGGCATGCGGTCGGCTCGGCGAGCGGCGGCTCCCACCCGGCTGCGTTCACCGCTGTGTTTCTGCCGATGGCGGGGGTGGCGTTGGTGGGGGCCTGGGTGACCACGCGGGTGCGGAAGGAATCGCGGTGACACCACGTGGTACCGCTCGGTACCGTTGAGGCATGGCTGGACTGAATCTGCGGTTCACGGACGAGGAGCTCGACGCCCTGCGCGACCGCGCGGCGGCGGAGGGGCGCAGCATGCAGGCCTTCGCGCACGACGCGGTGATCGCGGCGGTGAACGAGCACTCGCGTCTGTTCGACGAGGCGGCCGACCATGTGCTGAAGGCCAGCGCCGAGCTGAACCGGAGGCTCGCCTGATGGACTACCTCACCCTCCCCGAGCAGCTCGACCTCGCGAAGCGGCTCGGGACGGAGGAGGTGCGCGACTACGGCCTCCTCGACTCGGCGCTCGCACGCCCCCGGTCGAGCGTGTTCGGGCAGGACGCCTATCCGGACGTATGGCAGAAGGCCGCCGCGCTCATGGAGTCCCTCGCCCGGAATCACGCCCTCGTGGACGGGAACAAACGCATCGCCTGGTACGCGACCTGGGTCTTCCTGCACCTGAACGGGCACCCCCTCGACGCGGACTTCGACGTGGACGAGGCGGAGCGGTTCGTACTGGACGTCTGCCAGGGCGCTCTGGACGTACCCAAGATCGCCGCCCACCTTCCGCGCTTCGCCCGCTGACCACTCCCGCGATCTGTGACCTCAGTCCCATCCCCACCCGCCCCGGCGTCGTCCGCACGCTGACACCGCCACCCCGCCGGTAGGGTGGCCCGGTTGTCATACGTAGCCGAGCCGCCCTACCAACCAAACGGAGACCGTGACTACCACCGCCGCCTCCTCCGCCAACACCCACCACCTCTCCCCGGCCTTCCCCGGCCGTGCCCCCTGGGGCACCGCCAGCAAGCTGCGTGCCTGGCAGCAGGGGGCGATGGAGAGGTATGTCCAGGAGCAGCCGCGGGACTTCCTCGCGGTCGCGACCCCGGGCGCCGGCAAGACGACCTTCGCGCTCACCCTGGCCTCCTGGCTGCTGCACCACCATGTCGTGCAGCAGGTCACCGTGGTCGCGCCGACCGAGCACCTGAAGAAGCAGTGGGCGGAGGCCGCAGCGCGGATAGGGATCAAGCTCGACCCGGAGTACAGCGCCGGGCCTCTCGGCAAGGACTACGACGGTGTCGCCGTCACGTACGCGGGTGTCGGCGTGCGGCCGATGCTGCACCGCAACCGTGTCGAGCAGCGCAAGACGCTGGTCATCCTCGACGAGATCCACCACGCCGGTGACTCGAAGTCCTGGGGCGAGGCCTGCCTCGAAGCCTTCGAACCCGCCACCCGCCGCCTCGCGCTCACCGGTACGCCGTTCCGGTCCGACACCAATCCCATTCCCTTCGTGACGTACGAAGAAGGGAACGACGGGATCCGGCGGTCCTCCGCCGACTACACCTACGGCTACGGCAACGCGCTCGCCGACCACGTCGTCCGGCCGGTCATCTTCCTCTCCTACAGCGGCAACATGCGCTGGCGGACCAAGGCGGGCGACGAGATCGCCGCCCGGCTCGGCGAACCGATGACCAAGGACGCGATCAGCCAGGCCTGGCGTACGGCGCTGGACGCGCGCGGTGAGTGGATGCCGAGCGTGCTGCGCGCCGCCGACCAGCGGCTGACCGAGGTCAGGAAGGGCATCCCGGACGCCGGCGCACTCGTCATCGCCTCCGACCAGGAATCCGCGCGCGCCTACGCCAAGCTGATCCGTGAGATCACCGGCTCCAAGGCGACCGTCGTGCTGTCGGACGACACCGGTGCCTCCAAGCGCATCGACGACTTCGCGGCGAGCAACGACCGGTGGATGGTCGCCGTACGCATGGTGTCGGAGGGCGTCGACGTGCCGCGGCTCGCCGTCGGGGTCTACGCCACCACCATCTCCACCCCCCTCTTCTTCGCACAGGCCGTCGGGCGTTTCGTGCGGTCCCGGCGCCGGGGCGAGACCGCCTCCGTCTTCCTTCCGACCGTCCCCGACCTCCTCACCTTCGCCAACGAGATGGAGGTCGAGCGCGACCACGCCCTCGACAAGCCCAAGAAGGAGGGCGAGGAGGACCCGTACGCCGAGTCCGAGAAGGAGATGGACGAGGCGAACAAGGAGCAGGACGAGGACACCGGCGAACAGGAGCAGTTCGCCTTCGAGGCGCTGGAGTCCGAGGCCGTCTTCGACCGGGTGCTCTACGACGGTGCCGAGTTCGGCATGCAGGCGCACCCGGGGAGCGAGGAGGAGCAGGACTACCTCGGGATCCCCGGACTCCTCGAACCCGACCAGGTGCAGATGCTGCTCCAGAAGCGGCAGGCCCGGCAGATCGCGCACAGCCGCAAGAAGCCGGACGAGGAGGCCGACCTGCTCGAACTGCCCGCCGAGCGGCGGCCCGTCGTCTCCCACAAAGAGATGATGGAGCTGAGGAAGTCGCTCAACACCATGGTCTCCGCGTACGTCCACCAGACCGGCAAACCGCACGGTGTCATCCACACCGAGCTGCGCCGCGCCTGCGGCGGCCCGCCGAGCGCCGAGGCCACAGCGGGGCAGCTGCGGCAGCGCATCGCGAAGGTCCAGGAGTGGGCCACGCGCATGCGCTGACCCGCACAACGGACGTCCCGCCAACCCGCACATCCGTACGGAAGTTGTGCAGAGGCGATCCACAGGTCAGGACATATCGGCGTGAAGCGAACCGGTCCGTACCAGGCGGTGCCCGGATTCTGGACGGAGACTTCCGCTCAGCGAACCGCCTTCGCTAGTGTCCCGCTACGCACACGCCCCGTGGCAGCGCCGCCGCGGAGCGCAGCCGTGAAGCGACTGGGCCCGGACACGCCGGGCCGCCTCGCCGATCGGCGGCCTCTGAAGCGCGTCACTGACGGGACTCGGTGACGCATCCGCCGCTAGGGGGCCGCCGACCTCACCACTTAAGGAGTGGGCGTCGTGACCGCGGAGACCTCCCAGACGCTCGACCGGGGACTGCGCGTCCTCAAACTGCTGGCCGATACGGACCACGGGCTGACCGTCACCGAACTGTCCAACAAACTGGGCGTCAACCGGACCGTCGTATACCGGTTGCTGGCCACCCTCGAACAGCACGCTCTCGTACGACGTGATCTGGGCGGCCGGGCCCGGGTCGGGCTCGGGGTGCTGCGGCTCGGCCGTCAGGTGCACCCCCTCGTACGGGAGGCGGCGCTGCCCGCGCTGCGGTCGCTGGCCGAGGACATAGGGGCGACCGCTCACCTCACCCTGGTCGACGGGGCGGACGCCCTCGCCGTCGCCGTGGTCGAGCCGACCTGGACCGACTACCACGTGGCCTACCGGGCCGGTTTCCGTCACCCCCTGGACCGGGGCGCCGCGGGCCGGGCGATTCTCGCCGCCCGGCACCAGGTCGCGAACGAGCCCGGATACACCTTGACGCACGGGGAGTTGGAGGCGGGAGCGAGCGGCGCCGCGGCACCGCTGCTCGGGGTCACGGGGGTCGAGGGCAGCGTCGGCGTCGTGATGCTGGCCGATGCCGTGCCCGAGCGGGTGGGGCCGAGGGTCGTGGACGCGGCGCGGGAGGTCGCGGAGGCGCTGCGCTGAGGCCTTTCGCGGGCCTTGGGTGACCGGCGCACGGCCGAAAGTGACCGTCGCGTTAGATTGATCCCGTGCTCCTCTCTCGCCTCACGCGCCCCCGGGCCGTAGCCGTCTGTGCCCTGCCCGTCGTGGCGCTGCTCGCCACGGCGGCCTTCGCGCCGCTGCCGTTCTCGCTGACGCAGCCCGGTCTGACCGCGAACGTGCTCGGCGAGAACAAGGGCACCCCGGTGATCACGATCTCCGGGGCGCCGGTGCGCACGACGAGCGGCCAGTTGCGCATGACGACGATCGAGGCGACCGGACCCGATCAGCATGTCTCGTTGAGCGATGTGATCGACAGCTGGTTCCGCACCGACCGGGCGGTCATGCCGCGCGACTCGGTCTACCCGAGCGGCAACAGCGTCAAGGAGATCGAGCAGCACAACACGGAGCAGATGCAGGAGTCGCAGGACGACGCGACCACGGCAGCGCTCAACTACCTGAACCTCAGCGACAAGAAGGTGAAGGTCACACTCAGGCTCGCCGACGTCGGCGGCCCAAGCGCCGGTCTGCTGTTCACCCTGGGAATCATCGACAAGCTGAAGGGCGACGGCGACGGGGGCGATCTCACGGGCGGTCGCACCATCGCCGGTACGGGGACGATCGGCACCGACGGCACGGTCGGCGCGGTCGGGGGAGTGGCCCTCAAGACCCAGGCCGCGCGCCGCGACGGGGCGACGGTGTTCCTGGTGCCGAAGGCCGAGTGCTCGGACGCCAAGTCCGAACTGCCCAAGGGGCTACGGCTGGTCGCGGTGACCTCGCTGAAGGGCGCGGTGAGTGCCCTGGAGGCGCTGGAGACGGGCAAGGGTTCCGTGCCGGGCTGCTAGGCGCGGCGGGCTCCGGACCGTTCGGGCTAGGCGACGGCCGGCTTCGGACCGTTCGGCGCGGCGGCCAGCCGCAGACCCACTTCTACGAGGGTCCAGCCGAGGCGGGTGCGGAGTTCGTGCGAGGGCTTGGCTTCTGCGGCGAGACGGTGGGCCTCGGCCTGGGCCTGGAGTTCGGCGGTGCGGGCGTGGTGCAGCGCGAGGTAGGTCTCGGGATGCATGGGGAGTTGCCTCTCTGGGTCAGTCCGTGGTGATCGGGAAGGCGTGCGTGTGGATGCGTACGCGCTCGGCGTCCGGGGCGTCCGCCACCTCGGGCAGGTCGCGGTAGCTCTCGACGAGGGCGTGCATCTTCTCGTTGAGTTCGGTGGCGAGACGGGGCGTGAGGCGGAGCGTGAAGTCGCTCATGTCCGTGCCCTGTACCCATTTCTCGGGCCAGGTGTGGCGGTTGCCGATCCAGGTGGACAGCTCCCGGGCATGGGTCGTGGCCATCTCGTGCATGAGCATGTCGATGGCGCCGCGGACGGCGGGGCTGGCGTCCGTGAACAGGGCGTCGTCGAACATGGTCCCGTCGTGGGCGGCCCTCCACCACCGCTCCCGTCCCTTGCCGTGCTCCGGGGCGTCCGCGACGAAGCCGTACGTCGCGAGCTGGCGCAGGTGATAGCTGGTGGCTCCGCTCGACTCGCCCAGTTTTTCGGCCAGTTGGGATGCCGTGGCGGGGCCGTCGATGCGCAGTGTGTAGAGGAGCTGTACGCGCAGGGGATGCGATAGCCCGCGCAGCGCACGGGCGTCGAGATGGTGGATCAGGCGTTCCTGGGGCTCTGGCTCCGGCATGCGTCCAAAGATAGCGTTGCAAAGAACCCTTTGCAACGCTTCTTTTGCATCAACTTCTTTGTAACTGGCCCTCTGCCACCCCTACTTGACCAACCCCTCCGCCTTCATCCAGTCCAACGCCACCTGATGCGGGTCCTCCCCGTCGACATCGACCTTGGCGTTCAGGGTCCGCGCCACCGTGTTGTTCAGCTTCTTCGTGACCGGGGCGAGGACCTCCGCGATCGCCGGCCACTTCTTCAGGGCCTTGGTGTTGATCTCGGGCGCCGCGTTGTAGTTGGGGAAGAACTTCTTGTCGTCGGCCATCACCGAGAGGTTCATGGACTTGATGCGGCCGTCGGTAGTGAAGACCTCGCCGTACGTACAACTCCCCTTCTTCACCTGGGTGTAGATGATCCCGGTGTCCATCTGCGTGATGTTCTTCGCCGGGATGTCCATGCCGTACGCCTTCTCCATACCCGGCAGCCCGTCCGCGCGGTTGGCGAACTCGCTCTCCACGCACACCGTCACCGCGCCCGGGTTCTTCTTCGCCAGCGTGGCCACGTCCGACAGCGTCTTCGTGCCGTACTTCTTGAAGTTGGCCTGGTTCATGGCCAGCGCGTAGGTGTTGTTGAGGGCCGAGGGAGCAAGCCAGGTCAGGCCGTTCTTGAGGTCCGCGTCCCGTACCGCCTGCCACTGTTTCAGCGGGTCGGCGATCGGCTTGCTGTTGCCGAGGTAGGTGATCCACGCGGTGCCGGTGTACTCGTACATCCCGTCCGCGTCACCGGACTTGACGGCCTCCCGGGCGCCGATCGAACCCTGGATGCCGGTGCGGTCGAGGACGTCCGCGCCGGCCGCCTCGAAGGCGATGCCCATCATCGCGCCGAGGATCAGCTGCTCGGTGAACTCCTTGGAGGTGACGGTGAGATGGGCACCCTTGAGGGGCTCGCCCCTGCCGACGGTGCCGGGGCTGACGTCGTCGACCATGGGGGAGCCGCTGGTCAGTCCGCAGCCGGATACGACGATCAGAGCACCGACCGTCACCAGGCAGGTCCGCTTCACGTGCCCACCTCCAACCCCCGTGGGCGCAGCACCAGTTCGGCCAGGGAGGCGAGCCAGTCCACGAGCAGGGCGAGGCTGACCGTGAGGATCGAACCGAGGACCAGGACGGGCATCCGCTGGGTGGTGATGCCGGTGGTGATCAGTACGCCGAGGCCGCCGCCTCCGCCGAAGGTCGCCAGGGTCGCCGTACCTACGTTGAGGACCAGGGCCGTTCGCACGCCGGCCAGGATCAGTGGGACCGCGAGGGGCAGCTCCACCCTTGCCAGGACGCCGAGTTGGGACATGCCGATGCCTCGGGCCGCTTCGAGGAGCGTGGGGTCGTTGGCCTTCAGCCCGGCGATGGTGTTGGACAGGACCGGCAGGACGGCGTAGATGATGATGCCGATCAGGGCCGCCTTCTCGCCGGTGCCCAGCCAGATCACCAGCAGGGCCAACAGGCCGATCGCCGGGGTGGCCTGGCCCATGTTGGCGAAGGTCATCGCCACCGGGGCGGCCTTCCGGAACGCCCCGCGGGTCAGCAGGATGCCCAGCGGGATCGCGATGATCAGCACGAAGAACGTGGAGATCGCGGTCAGTCGGATGTGCTGCCAAAGGGCCTTGCTCACCTGACCGTTGGACAGGGCGTTCTCCGAAATGGCGTCCAGGTGGGCCTGGTTGAACCACAGCCAGGTCGCCAGCAGCACCGCCACGAGGAACGCGGGCAGGATCGTCAGTTTCTGCCAGGTGATCCGGCGCTTCGGGGGAGTCGGCGGCGCCGGGGCCTCCGTCTCCTCCTCTTCCAGTTCGGGAGTGGTGGTCACGTGTCCCGCTCCCCTCCGGCGCCCTCCTGCTCGGCGTGCGTCTGGAGGGCCCGGGCCTCCTCCAGCTCGTGCTGTGCCTCCATGGCCTCCAGCCGGTCGGCCTCCAGGAGCTCGTGCACGGAGTTCATCAGCGTCTCCATGTCGACGACGCCGGTGTACTCGCCGCGCCGCCCGGTGACCGCCACCCGCCCCGCGTTGTCCGTGAGCACCGCCTCCAGCGCGTCCCGGAGCGTCGCGTCCCGGGTCACCGTGTCGCTGACCAGCGTGCCTGCCCGGGCCAGCGAGCCCTTGGCGCGCATCATGTCGCCGCGCCGCAGCCACTTGTAGGGCCGGCCGCGCTTGTCGAGCAGCAGGATCTCGTTGGTGCCGCTGTCCCGGAGCCTGTCGAAGATGTTCTGGAGGGGGTCGTCGACGGTCACCGTCGGGTAGTCGGTGATCTCCACGTCCCGTACGCGGGTCAGGTTGAGCCGCTTGAGGGCGGCCCCGGCGCCGACGAACCCGGACACGAAGTCGTCCGCCGGGTTGGTGAGGATCGCCTCCGGGGTGTCGAACTGCGCGATGTGCGAGCGTTCGCGCAGCACCGCGATCCGGTCGCCCAGTTTGATCGCCTCGTCGAAGTCGTGGGTGACGAAGACGATCGTCTTGTGCAGTTCGTGCTGGAGCCTGATCAACTCGTCCTGGAGGTGGTCGCGGGTGATCGGGTCGACCGCGCCGAACGGTTCGTCCATCAGCAGCACCGGCGGATCCGCCGCCAACGCCCGTGCCACGCCCACGCGTTGCTGCTGTCCGCCGGAGAGCTGGCGCGGATAGCGGCCCTGGAACTCGCCGGCGTCAAGCCCGACCAGGTCGAGCATCTCCTCCACCCGGTCCCTGATCCGGGACTTCGACCAGCCGATCATCCTCGGGACGAGTGCGATGTTCTGGGCGACGGTCATGTGCGGGAAGAGTCCGCTCGACTGGATCGCGTAGCCGACCTTGCGGCGCAGCTTCACCGGGTCGATGTCGGTGACGTCCTCGCCGTTGATCCGGATCCGGCCGCCGGTCGGTTCGATCAGCCGGTTGATCATCTTGAGCGTGGTCGACTTGCCGCAGCCGGAGGGCCCGACGAAGACGACCAACTCGCCCGCCTTGATCTCCATGTTGACGCTGTCGACCGCCGGCTGCGGGGTGCCGGGATACCGCTTGGTCAGGTTCTCCAGCTCGATGGAGGCGCCGGAGGTCGTCGTGGCTTGCTCAGGCACGGATCCCCCTGGGAATGGTCAGCCGTCCCAGCAGGACGTACGCGGCGTCGAACAGCAGCGCCAGGACGATGATCCCGAGCGTGCCCGCGAGCACCTGGTTGAGGGCGTTCTTGCTGCCCAGGGAGCCGATGCCGCGGAAGATCTCGTTGCCGAGGCCGGGCCCGGAGGCGTACGCCGCGATGGCCGCGATGCCCATCAGCATCTGGGTGGAGACCCGGATACCGGTCAGGATCGGCGGCCAGGCCAGCGGCAGTTCGACCCGCGCGAGCCGCATCAGCCGGGACATCCCGATGCCCTTCGCCGCGTCCACCAGGGACGGGTCGACCCCGCGCAGGCCCACGATCGCGTTCCGGACGATCGGCAGCAGGCCGTACAGGGTCAGCGCGATCACCGTGGGCGGGACGCCGAGCCCCACGATCGGAATGAGCAGACCGATCATGGCGAGCGACGGAATGGTCAGAATGGTCGAGGTGGCAGTGGTGGCCAGATTGCCCGCCCACTCGCTCCGGTAGGTCACGACCCCGAGCGCCACGCCGATCAGCGTGGCCACGACCATGCACTGGAAGACCGCGCTGGCGTGCTGGTAGGCGTCGGTGAGCAGCTGCTGGTGCCGGTTGCCCAAGTACTCCCAGAAGCTCACATGCCCACGCCCCTACGTCGGTCAGGTCGTCCCTTCCGGCTCTTCCGCCGCCTGTTTCACCAGCGGGATGACCCGCAGTGGAACGGGGTTCTCCATCACGATCGCGGTGGCGGCCCGGACAATGCCATCAAAACCGACAACCCGGTCGATGACCCGCTGGAGATCGGCGTTCGAGCGGGCCACCAGCCGGCACAGCATGTCCCCGCTGCCGGTGGTGGTGTGCAGTTCGAGGACCTCCGGGACGGTCGCCAAGTGCGCCCGGACGTCCGTGCCTTGCCCCTGCCGGATCTCCAGCGTCGCGAACGCCGTGACCGGATAGCCGAGCGCCGCCGGATCGACCTGCGGGCCGAAGCCGCGGATGACTCCATTCGACTGAAGCCGGTCCAGCCGCGCCTGCACCGTCCCCCGGGCCACCCCGAGCCGCCGGGACATCTCCAGCACCCCGATGCGCGGCTCCTCGGCCAGCAGCACGATGATCCGGCCGTCGAGCTGATCGATCCCCATGCTGCCGCCTCCCACGATGGTCATCATGTACAGAAAGTCCGCAGAAACGATCGCTGCACTGAGCACCTTGCCCAGCAGATACGCAAACTATTGCGCACCTTGCCATGGAGGTGGAGCCTGCGCTCATGGCTGTCATCTCTGCGAACACTCACCCCACTTCCGACACCGCCCGGCAGGCCGACCCCTTCCCGGTCAAGGGAATGGACGCGGTCGTCTTCGCCGTGGGCAACGCCAAGCAGGCGGCGCACTACTACTCCACGGCCTTCGGCATGACGCTGGCCGCCTACTCCGGACCGGAGAACGGCAGCCGCGAGACCGCCTCGTACGTCCTCACCAACGGCTCCGCCCGCTTCGTCTTCACCTCCGTCATCAGGCCCGCCACCCCCTGGGGCGAGTTCCTCACCCGGCATGTGGCCGAGCACGGCGACGGCGTCGTCGACCTCGCCATCGAGGTGCCGGACGCGCGCGCCGCCTACGCCTACGCCGTCGAGCACGGCGCCCGCTCCCTCGCCGAGCCGCACGAGCTGAAGGACGAGCACGGCACGGTCGTCCTCGCCGCGATCGCCACCTACGGCGAGACCCGCCACACCCTCGTCGAGCGCGTGGACTACGACGGCCCGTACCTCCCCGGCTTCGCCCCCGCCGACCCGCTCGTCGAGGCCCCCGCCCACCGCACGTTCCAGGCCATCGACCACTGCGTCGGCAACGTCGAGCTCGGCCACATGAACGAGTGGGTCGGCTTCTACAACAAGGTCATGGGCTTCACGAACATGAAGGAGTTCGTGGGCGACGACATCGCCACCGAGTACAGCGCCCTGATGTCGAAGGTCGTCGCCGACGGCACCCTGAAGGTCAAGTTCCCGATCAACGAGCCGGCCGTCGCCAAGAAGAAGTCCCAGATCGACGAGTACCTGGAGTTCTACGGCGGCGCGGGCGTCCAGCACATCGCGCTCAACACCAACGACATCGTGCGGACGGTACGGACGATGCGCGCGGCCGGAGTGAAGTTCCTCGACACCCCCGACTCGTACTACGACACCCTCGGCGAATGGGTCGGCGACACCCGCGTCCCCGTCGAGACCCTGCGCGAGCTGAAGATCCTCGCCGACCGCGACGAGGACGGCTACCTTCTCCAGATCTTCACCAAGCCGGTCCAGGACCGTCCTACGGTGTTCTTCGAACTCATCGAGCGGCACGGCTCGATGGGCTTCGGGAAGGGCAACTTCAAGGCCCTGTTCGAGGCGATCGAGCGGGAGCAGGAAAAGCGGGGCAACCTGTAACTCACGGGTCCCGCACGGGACTTGGGAGGACCGTGGCCGACGCGCCCATCGACCTGACCGCACCGGCCGTACGCTGGCTGTGGGAGAAGGGCACCCTGCACGAACCCACGGTCCTCCAGTCGTTCGCCCTCGACGAGGTCCACCAGCACCTGTACGTCCTGCAGTTGAGACAGGGCGGTGCCGACGCGGGCAACCTCTGCCTCAACCAGCTCGACTACACGGGCGAGTCGCTCGGCCACATGCATCTCCAGGGCTTCGGGCACGGGGTCAGCATGGGCGTGCAGAACACGTCCGACGGCGACGTCTGGATCTGGACCGAGGCCGCCGCGAAGGCTGGTTCCGGGGGCGCCTACGGCCAGGCCGTCACCCGCTTCCACTTCGCGGACGGCGCGGTCCGCACCGCCGCCGACGTCGCGATCCGCAAGCCGATCGCCAACTCCACCAACAACCAGCCCACGGTCTGCATGACCTCGAACCGCATCGCCATCCGCTACCGCATCGCCAACAGACCCCGCTACCGGGTCTGGGACCTGGACGCCTTCGTCGCCCGCGACTACTCCAAGCCGCTCGCCGACATAGCCCAGACCGGCGCGCATCCGGACCCGGCGATCCCGTTCCAGGGCTACGCCCTCGACGGCGACCACCTCTACCAACTGGCCGGAACCGCCTACGACTCCACCACCAACCCGGCCGCGAAACACGGCAACACCTACGTCTCCTGCCTCGACATCCGCACCGGCGAACTGCTCCAGCAGTCCCGCACGGAAGCCGGCTACTCCCTCACCTACCGCGAACCGGAGGGCCTGGCCGTCCGCACGAGACCCGGCACCCGACTGTGCCTCGGCTTCGCGTCCGGAGAGGCCGGGGCACGCCGGTTCTCGCTCTGCCACAAGCCGTAGCCGTACGCTGCGGTCATGGCCAGGATCAACGACGTGGGCGGCACCCAGGGCTTCGGCGCCATCGACACCACCGACGACCCCGAGCCCTTCCACGCCGACTGGGAGGCGCGGGTCGTCGGGCTGTTCAACGCCCTGCGCGCGCAAGGGATCTTCAACACCAACGAGTTCCGGGACGCGATCGAGGCGATCCCGCCCACCGCGTACCTCTCGATGTCGTACTACGAACGCTGGTTCACCGCGATCACCGCCCTGCTGGAACGCAAGGGCGTGCTCGAACCAGGTGAGTTGGCGGAGCCCGATGCCTGACCGCTTCCCGCCCGGCACCCGCGTCCGGACCTTCCGGCACGACCCGCCGCACCACACCCGCCTGCCCCGGTACGCGCGCGGCAAGTGCGGTGTCGTGGTCGAGCCGGAGGGGCGCGCGGAGCTGGCCGACATCAGTGCGCGGGGGAGCGGGGACGCGCCGGTGGAGCAGGTCTACGCGGTGCGGTTCGCGGCCCGGGACCTGTGGGGCGAGGGCGACCACCACGTCGTACTGGACCTGTGGGAAAGCTACTTGGAAGCGTACGAAGAGGATCGTGACGATGAGCGGTGACCACGAGGACGCCTCGATCTCCCGGCGGGTGCGGCGCCTTGAGACCTTGCTGGAGGAGAAGGGGGTCGTCCCGGGCGGAGCGGTCGACGAGGTGCTCGACGCGTTCCTCGCGGGCGCTTCGCCGGTGAACGGGGCGCGGGTGGTGGCCCGCGCCTGGACCGACGAGGCCTACCGGGCACGGCTGTTGACGGACGGCACGGCGGCCGTCAAGGAACTCGGCTTCATGGACGGCTCGTTCCAGCGCCTGCGGGTCGTCGAGAACACGGACGCGACGCACAACGTCATCGTCTGCACCCTCTGCTCCTGCTACCCCCTCGCGCTCCTCGGCCCGTCCCCGGGCTGGTACAAGTCGGAGGCCTACCGCTCGCGTGTCGTCCGCGAACCCCGGTCCGTACTGGCCGAGTTCGGCCTCCGGCTGCCCACGTCCACGGACATCACCGTGTGGGACTCCAGCGCGGAGACCCGCTACATGGTGCTGCCGCGCAGACCCGCGGGCACGGACTCGCTGACGGAGGACGAACTGGCCGCACTCGTCACCCGCAACGCGCTGATCGGCACCGCGGCCGTGTGACACGGCGGCTCAACCCGTCTTCTCCTGCGGCTCCTTGTCCTGACTCTCCTTGTCCGAGGGCAGGGGCTCGGCCGGTGGCTCGCCCAGTGCCGCCAGCGCGGCCTGCGCCAGTGGCACCCGCAGCGGCGAGAAGTACGGGTTGATCTGCAGCGCCTCCTGGAGATGCCGGCGCGCGGACGCGGTCTTCTCCAACTCCCGCTCGATCAGGCCCCGATGGAACGCGTACAGCGCGTCCCGCACCCCGCCCCCGTGCACCTTGTCCGTCGCCACCGACGCGAACTTCAACGCCTCCGCGTCCTGCCCGGCCCGGTGCAGCGCCCACCCCAGCGCGTCCGCCACCGCGATCCCCGGCTGCCGGGCCCACTCGCCCCGCAACCGCCGTACGGCATCCCGCGCGTCCCCGTGGTCCGCCTCGAACACACCGAGCACCAGCTCGTCGTCGACACCGCCCGCCGCGTCCCGGGTCACCAGGGTCCGCAGCGTGTCGTACTGCACCCGGGCCGCCTGCGTGAGGCCCAGCGACTCGTACAACTCGCCCAGTTCCAGGGCGTATTGAGGGCACGGCTGCTTAGCGAGAGCCACCTGGTACGCGTTCAGCGCCTCCGAGGTCCGGCCCAGCGCCGCCAGCGCCCGCCCCTCACCGGCGAGCGCCTCCCGCTGGTCGGGATCGATCCGTACGGCCGCCTCGAAGTGCCGCAGCGCCACCTCCCGGTCCCC
>NZ_JAWOAI010000049.1:0-31390 GCF_033194735.1 Streptomyces sp. W16 | reverse complement strand
TCGCGACGGGCCAGCCCCGGCTCGTCGCCGGCATCGGCCGCGGCACCGCAACCGCCCGCACCGCACACGACTGGCGCACCGCCCTCGCCCGCCGGCTGCCCGACTACATGATCCCCGCCGTCTTCCTCGACCTCGACGCCCTGCCGCTCAACCGCAGCGGCAAACTGGACCGGCCCGAACTCCTGCGCCTGGCCCAGGAGTCGACCTCCGACCAGGTCAACACGGCCAGCCCGCGCGATCACGTCGAACACGGCCTGTACCGAATATGGCAGCGCATCCTGCTCCACCCCGACATCGGCGTCAGCGACAACTTCTTCGAGATCGGCGGCACTTCACTGTCGGCCATCAAGATGGCCCACGCCGTCACCGAGACCTTCGGCTGCCGGCTCCCCGTGGGCGAGGTCATGACGCGCCCCACCATCGAGGCCCTGGCCGCGCTGCTCCGCGAGGACGGCACCGCCCGCGCCCCCGGCAGCCTCATCGAGTTCCGCCCCGGCACCGGCCCGCGCGTGGTCTGCGTCCACCCCGCCGGCGGCACCGCCTTCTGCTACCTGCCCCTGGCCACCCTCCTGCCCGAAAGCGTCGGGCTCTACGGCATCCAGTCCCCGGGAGTCAACCCCGGCGAGGACCTCCTGCCCAGCGTGGAGGCCATGGCCGAGGCATACCTGCGCCTCCTGGAACCGCTCGGCAAGCACCCGCTCGTCCTGACCGGCCTGTCCTACGGCGGCCTCGTCGCCCACGAGATGGGACGCCTCCTGGCCGCCGCCGGACACCGCGCGGTCAGTGTCGTCCTCCTGGACACCCAGGCCACCGACGACGCGTCCGCCCGCGCGGAGATCGGCGCCGTCGACGCGATCGAGTTCCGCGACAAACTCGTGAGGTTCAACGGGATGTACCCCGGCATCGACGACGCCCAGGTCGACCGCTACTTCCACCTCTACAACCACAACCGGCTCACCGCCCGCGAACACCTTCCGGCAGCCTCCCCGGCTCGTCTGGTCCTGGCCCAGGCCGTGCCGGACGGCACCGACACCCCTTTCCACGCCGAGGTCCGTGTCTTCTGGCGGCGGCGCGCCGAGGGCGCGTTCCGGGTGGAGACGCTGGAGTGCGACCACTGGGAGATCCTGGAGGGTGCGGGAGCGGCCCGGGTCGGCACCCTGCTCGGCGCCGAACTGGCTCACCACACCGCCCAGTTGGCCCTGCCGATACGGGAGGCGTGATGGACCTCCGACCAGCCCGCAGCGTCTACCCGGCACCGCTCGACACGACCCCCGCACGCTCCGCCTCCCTCGCCGAGACCGTCCTCGCCCAGGCCCGCCGTACCCCCGCCGCCACCGCCGTCGAGGCCGGCGACCGGCTCCTCGACTACACGGAACTCGAACGGCTCAGCGGCCGGATCGCCACGCGGCTGCGCGCTGCCGGAGTACGCCCCGGGCACGCCGTCGCCGTACACCTGCCGCGCTCCTGGCAGTTGGTCTGCGTCATGCTCGGCATCCGCCGCGCCGGAGCCACCGTCGTCCCGCTCGACCGCCTCAGCCCGCCCGACCGACAGCGCCACATCCTCGACGACTCGGGCGCCGTCGCCGTCGTCGTCCACGGAGACGGTCCCCAACTGTCCGCTCACATTCCGGTGTTGGACGCGGGCCTGCTCCTGAGCGGTGACGGCTCCGGCCTGCCCGCCGTGTCCGCGGGACACCCCGGCGACACCGCCACGGGCTTCGTCTTCTACACCTCCGGCTCCACGGGACACCCCAAGGGCGTGGAGGTCACCGACGAGGGAGTGCTGCGACTGGCGCGGCCCGGGTACCTCGACCTGCCGCCCGGCGCCCGCCTCGCCTGTCTGGCCAACCCCGCGTTCGACGCGCTGAGTTTCGAGGTGTGGGTCCCGCTGCTCACCGGCGGCGTCTGTGTCGTGCTCGAAGACAGCCAGGTGCACAGCGCGCCCGGACTCGCGAGGGCCCTCGACGAGCGCCGCGTCGACACACTGTTCATCACGACGGCACTCTTCAACGCGGTCGTCGAGCAGGTCCCCGACTGCTTCGCCACCCTGGGACAGGTCCTCGTCGGCGGCGAACAGCTCAACGCCCGTATCGTCCGCCGCTGGTACGAGACCAACCCCGGGGCCCGCACCGTCCTGCACAACGTGTACGGGCCGACCGAGGCGACCACCTTCGCCCTCTGCCACCCCATCCCACGCGACTTCGCCGGCGACACGATCCCCATCGGCACCCCGCTCCCCGGCACCGGCGTACACCTGCGCACCGAGGACGACCGCACCGCCGAACCGGGTGAGGTGGCCGAACTCCTGCTCTCCGGCCCGGCGTTGGCCCGCGGCTACCGCAACCTCCCGGAGCGGACCGCCCACAGCTTCGTACGACTCCCGAACGAGCGCGCAGGGCAAGGGCGTTGGTACCGCACCGGCGACCTCGTACGCCAGGACACCGAGGGCCGCATCACCTACGTCGGCCGGGCCGACCGCCAGGTCAAGGTGCGCGGTTTCCGGATCGAACCAGGCGAGGTGGAGCGGCAGATCCTGTCCCAGCCGGCCGTCCGCCAGGCCTATGTGTGCACCCGCCGCGACGCCGAGGACCGCAACGAACTGCTCGCCTTCCTCGTCCTGGGCGACGACCTCTCCTACGACACCTACGACCGCCACCTCGCCGCGACCCTGCCCTCGTACATGCGCCCCCACCACACCCACCTCGTCGCCGAACTGCCGCGCAACGCCAACGGGAAGGTCGACCGGGAGGCGCTGCTGCGCGGTGCCCGCAGCCCGTGGCGCGGCACACCCGAAGGCGACGGCGCGCCGCCAGTCAGCGCCGGGCAGCGGCGGGTGCTTGAGGTCGCCGAGGACATCCTCGCCGTCAACGGGCTGCGGCCCGGGGACCGTTGGGCGGCCAGCGGCGGCGACTCGCTGAAGGCGCTGCGCTTCCGCTTCGAGATCCTCGACCGCTATGCCGTCGACCTTCCGCACGACCTGGTCCTGCGGGCCGACTTCGCCGCCCTCGCGGACGCCGTCGACGCCGCCGACACGGCCGTAGGAGAACACCCACCCGTACCCGCCCCCGTCGGCGAAACGACCGCACCGGCCACCAGTGAGCAGGAACGGCTGTGGCTCCTGCACCAGCGGGAGCCCGAAGACCGGTCCTACGACGTGCCGTTGGCCTTCCGGGTCCGGGGCCGGGTCGACACGGTGGCGCTGCACCGCGCGGTGCGCGCCCTGGTGGAACGGCATGTCGCCCTGCGCACCCGGCTGGTGCCCACCCCGGACGGGCTGCTCCAGCGGACCGGCGATCCCTACGACCCGTGGCAACGCCTCGAAGCCCACCCCGGAGAGAAGTGGCAGGACACCGCCGACCGGTTCTTCGACCACCGCTTCGACCTCACCGACACTCGGATGCTGCGGGCGGCCTGGGTGCCACAGGCCGACGGCGGACTGCTCCTGCTGCACCTGCACCATGTCGCCGTGGACGGCTGGTCGCTCAACCTCCTCCTGGGCGACCTCACCGACGCCTGCACCACCGACGGCACCCGGCCGCCCTCCGCCCTCACACCCCTCGACCTCGCCCACTGGCAGCGCACCTGGCACACCAGTCCCGCCTACGCGAACCGGCGCGCACGGCTGCGCACCCACTACGGCCGCGACGGCGAACCGTCACCCGCCCAGCCGCTCCCCGACACGCCACGGGCTCGCCTGCTGCGCATCACGCTCGACGTCGTCCGCCGCAGCGCACTGGACCGCCGCGCCGCACAACTCGGCCTGACCCGCTTCCAGTTGCTGGTGTCCGCGTTCGCCGCGAGCGTCTACGGCGTCACCGGACAGGGCCGCCCGCTGATCGCCACGCCGGTGGCGAACCGTCCCCGGCCCGAATTCGCCGACACGGTCGGCATGTTCGCCAACACCGTGCTCCTCGACCTGCCGATGGAGCCGCACCGCTCGCTGGACGTCCAGCTCTCGTCCCACGCCGACGCGGTGCGTGCCGTCCTGCGCGATCAGGAGGTCGCCCTCGCCGACGTCCTCGCGGACCGCGCCTTCGGCGAGCGAACCCCCTTGTTCGACTACCTGTTCGTGCTGGAGAACACCGACTTCTCCGCGCTGCGACTGGACGGCTGCGACGTACGGCCGATGTGGCCCGAGCCGCTCGGCGCCAAATGCGCCCTCACGCTGTCGGTGGTGGAGCACGAGAGCGGCTTCGACTGTCTGTGGGAGTACCGCGACGACCTCGGCACCGAACGGGCCCAGGCAGCGGCCCGCCTCTTCCGCCAGGCCCTCGACCACCTGACCGGCAACACCGACGCCACCCTGCACGAACTGGTCGCCGACTACCGCCGCACCCTGCCCGACCACGGCCAAGGCCCCACGCGGGCAACGGACTTCGCCACCGTCGCCGAGGGCTTCGCCCGGCAAGTGGACCGCACCCCGGACGAACCAGCCGTCACCACAGGCGAGTTGTCCCTCAGCTACACCGAACTCGACACCCAGGCAGCCCACTTGGCGACCGTCCTGGCCGCCCGACTCCCCGCCGATCCCGCCACCCCGGCGGCCGTGGCGCTCCATCTCCGGCCCTCCGTCGAACACATCGTGGCCCTCCTGGCGGCGGCCCGCCTCAACCTCACCGTCGTACCGCTCGACCCCGCCTATCCACCGCCCCTGCTGCGCCACGTGCTCGACCGGGCCGACCCGTTGTGCGTGCTCGTGGCACCGGAGGACGAGGACACCCTCGCCGCGATCGCGCCGGCATCCCTGCCGCGGCACGTCCTGACCCTCGCGGACACCGCCACCGCCGCCGGGCCCGAAACTCCCGCCCATCAAGGAGCGCGTCCGCTCTACACCCTGTTCACGTCCGGCTCCACCGGCGCCCCCAAGGGCGTCCAGGTCTCCGACCGGACCCTGTGCAACCTGCTGACCTGGCAGCAAACCGACGGCGGCCTGCGCGGACCCGCCGTCACCCAGCAGTTCTCCATGCTGTCCTTCGACGTCTCCTTCCAGGAGATCTTCACCACCCTGTGCTCCGGTGGTCTGCTGCGCCTGATCGAACCCGCCTGGCGGCACGATGTCCCGTCCCTGCTGCGGGAGTTGGAGACCGGGGGAGCGGAACGGATCTTCCTGCCCTACGTCGCCCTGCAACTGCTCGCCGAACACGGCGTGCGCACCGGGCAGTTCCCGTCCCGGCTGCGCGAAGTCGTCACCGCCGGGGAGCAGTTGGTGTGCACGGACGCGATCCGACGCTGGTTCGCCGGACTGCCGGACGCCCGCCTGTTCAACCACTACGGCCCCACCGAAACCCATGTCGTCAGCGCCCTCTGCCTCGACGGCGATCCCGCCGCCTGGCCGCTGCGCCCCGCGATCGGACGGCCGGTGGCCAACGCCGTCCTGCGGGTCGTCGACGAGGGCGGCCACCCCGTCCCGCCTGGCGTCACCGGCGAGTTGCTGATCGGCGGCCTCATGGCCAACCGCTGCTACCTCGGCGACGACACACCGCACCACGACCGCTTCACCGACGACCCCGACCTCGGCACCCTCTACCGCACCGGCGACCTCGCACGCTTCGACACGGACGGCCTGCTGCACTATGCCGGCCGCGACGACAGTCAGGTCAAACTCGGCGGACACCGGCTGGAGTTGGGCCAGGTGGAGGCCGCGCTGCTGCAGTTTCCCGGCATCACCCACGCGGTCGCGGCCGTGGCGGACGGCCTGCTGGTGGCCTGTCTGCAGTGCCGGGGCGGCGACCCCGACCCGAAGGACCTCGCCGACCATCTGTCCGGGCTGCTGCCTGCCTATGTGCGCGTCAGCCGGTTCCGCCGTCTGACGGAACTGCCGCGCACCCCGAGCGGCAAACTGGACCGCCGGGCGGCACTCACCGCCCAGGGCCGCGAACTTCGCCCGGCGGGCGCGACCGTCCAGACCCTGTCACCTCTCGAAGCACGGCTGGCCGCCCTGTTCGAGACGGTGACAGGCAAGGCGATCGGTGTGGAGCAGCGGTTCTTCGACGCCGGCGCCACCAGCCTGGACCTGATGCGTTTCCAGCTCCGCTGCGCGGGCGAGGACCAACTCGCTTTCGGCGTACCGGAGTTGTTCGAGCACGTCAGCCTGCGAGCGCTGGCCCGCCTCGTCGAGGGACGCGCGTCGGAGACTACGGATTCGATGCCCCTTGACGCGCCGCGACCCGTGGGCGAACCCATCGCCGTGATCGGGATGGCCGTACGACTGCCGGGCGCCCCCGACCTGGCCGCCTTCTGGGATCTGGTGGTCTCCGGCCGCCGGGGCATCGAGCACTTCCCGACGACCGACGGCCGGGTCGGCGCCCGCAGCCAGCTCGCCGGGCCGCTCGCCTTCGACCCGGGCCGCTTCACCATCAGCCCGCACGAGGCCCGGCTGATGGACCCCCAGCAACGACACCTCCTGATGAACTGCGTCGAGGCACTCGCCCACGCAGGCATCGCGGACCCGGCGGCCCACCGGGTGGGACTCCTGGCCGCCTGCGGCGAGAACACCTACTTCCAGCGCATGCTGCGCGAGGCCGAACCGGCCCAACTCCCCGACACCTTCCGGCTCGCGCTGCACCACGAGAAGGACTTCCTGGCCACCAAAGCCGCCTACCACCTCGGACTGACCGGGCCCGCCTTCACCGTGCAGTCCGCGTGCTCCAGCTCGCTCGTCGGCGTACACGTGGCCGCCGGACTGCTCCGGCAGGGCGACGCGGACGTGATGCTCGTCGGCGGTGTCCTCGTCGACACCGACCTGACCGACGGCTACACCTACCGGCCGCAGCACATCTTCTCGCCCGACGGCCACTGCCGACCCTTCAGTGAGGACGCCGCCGGCACCGTCGGGGGCAGCGGCACCACCGTCGTCGTCCTCAAGACGCTCGCCGCCGCCCGCCGGGACGGCGACACCGTCTACGCCGTCGTCACCGGCTCCGGCATCAACAACGACGGTTCGGACAAGCTCAGTTACAGCGCCCCCGCCCTGGCCGGACAACGCGCCGCGATCCGCACCGCCCTGCACCGCAGCGGCCGTAGCGGCACCGACCTCGGCTACGTCGAGGCGCACGGGACCGGTACCCGGCTCGGGGACCCGGTGGAGACGGCCGCGCTGCGGCAGGCGTACGGGCTCGCGGACGACGCGCGCGTGGCGCTGTCCTCCGTGAAGAGCCAGATCGGGCACCTGGGCGCCGCCGCGGGCGTCGTCGGACTGGTGCGGGCCGTGCTCGCCGTGCACCACGGGATCATCCCGCCGACGGCGGACTTCGACCGGCTCAACCCCGAGATCGAGGACGGGCCGTTCCGGATACCGGTCACCGCCGAACCCTGGCCGTCCGACACTCCGCGAGTGGCCGCCGTCAGCAGCTTCGGCATCGGCGGGACCAACGCCCATCTGCTGCTGGAACGAAGGGAGTTGCCCGATCCCGATCCCGATCCCGATGCCGATCCCGGTCCTGTTTCTGTTCCGTCCGAGCGTGTGCCGTGCCTGGTGCTGTCCGGCAGCTCCGCGTCCGCCGTACGCGCGGACGGACGCCGTATCGCCGCCTACCTGAGAGCGCACCCCGACACCTATCCACAGGTGTTGCGCCACCTCCAGGCCGGACGGCCCGCCCTCGGCCACCGGGCGGCGGCCGTCTGCCCTGACATCACCTCCGCCGCCGCGTGGCTCGACGCGCTCGGCGAGGTGGAGGAGATTACCGAGCCGCACGCACAGACCGGGCTACCGGTGGGGGATCGGGACCCCCAAGTCCTCGCCGAGGCATGGGCGGCCGGACACACGCTCGTATGGCCCGAGGGCTCCGCACCCGCACCCTGGGACTTCCCACCGCCCGCCTTCGACACCGCGGAGTACGACTTTCGGCGCGCGCCCAGAACCGACGAGACCGAGAGCGAGCCCGAGCCCGAGCCCGAGACCGAGACCGAGACCAGACCCGAGCCCGAGTCCGCGCGGTCGACCGCGACCGGTTCGTCCGAGTCCGTGCGGTTGGCCGGGACCGATGAGTCCGACTCCGCGTGGTCGGTCGGCCCGCGGCGGCTGCCCGCCGGTCAGTGGCTGCACCAGCCGCTGTGGACACGTCTGCGCCGCGCCCGCACCGGCGCCCACCAGCCACGGCGGACCGCCGTCGTGGTCACCGCACCGGACGCGGACGGCAGAGCGTGGCGGTTCCTGGAACGGCACTACGTCCGAGTGGTGACCGTGCGCGCGGGGCAGGGACTCACCCGGCTGGACGAGGACCGTTACGAGGCCAATCCCTCCGATACCGAACAGCTCGGCGTCGTGCTGGCGGAGGTCGCCCAGCACCCCGGCCCCGGCGTCGACTGGCTGCACACCCTGCCCCTGGCCCTCGACGGCAGCCTCGACGACCGCGCGCTGGAGACGGCCCAGTGGGCCTGCCTCGACACCGTCGCGGCGCTCGCCCGCGCCCTCGCCCAGGTCCCGGACGCCGAACGGCCCCGCGCCTGGCTGCTGTCCCACGGGGCGCAGCCGGTCACCGGCCCCGTCCGTACCCCGGAGGCGGGCCTGCTCGCCGCCGCCCTCGAAGTGCCCCGGCAGGAACTGGGCGTGACCCTGCGCTGGACCGACCTGCCCGGACCGCGCCCGGCCGAGTGGGCGGCCCAGCTGCCGGACCTGCTCCTGGACGACACGATCACCGAACTGTCGACCGGACTGCGCGACGGCTTCTGGTGGCAGCGCAGGCTCCAGCCGGTCCACGCCCCCGAGTCCCCAACGGCCGCTGTCCGTACGGCCGCACCCGGAACCCACCTGGTGCTCGGCGGCACCGGCGGCATCGGCACCACCCTGGCCGCCCGTCTCCTGGAACACCCCGGCAACCGTGTGGTCCTGGTCGCCCGGGGGACCGGGACACCGCCCGCGCTACGGGACCATCGGGACCGCGTCACGCTGGTCCCGGCCGACCTCGCCACCGACGACTTGGGGGCGGTCGCGCACCGGCTGGCCCCGCACCTCGACGGCCTCGCCGGTGTCGTCCACGCCGCGGGCACCGCCGCCGGCGGACTCCTCGTCCGCCGAGACCCCGCCACCGCCCGCCGTGCTACGGCCGCCAAACTGCGCGGCGCCCTGCTCGTCGAGCGGATCATCGCGGAGCACGACCCCGACTACGCGGCCTACTGCTCGTCAATGGCCGCCAGGTTCGGGGGAGTTGGGCAGTTCGACTACGCGGCGGCCAACGCCTGCCTGGATGCCTACGCCCACCACACGCCCCCCGGCGCCGACGACGCCACCGTCCGCATGACCATCGGCTGGGACGCCTGGCGGGACGTAGGTATGGCACAACACGCCCTGACCACCGACGCCCGCCACCAGGAACACCTGAGGGTGGCACTCACCCCCGAGGACGGTGCGGAGGTCTTCGAGCGGGCCCTGCACCTGCAGTTGCCGCACCTGATGGTCAACACCACGCCCCATGCGGAAGCTCACTATTTCTACGAACACGAGCACGAGCCCGTCGCCGATTCCAGGCCGGCGCACTCCGCGCAACCCGCACCCGTCGACCCCGCCACCGACCTCGCCGAGATCCTGCGCGACCTCCTCGGCGTGGACACCGTCGACCCCCAGGCGGCGCTGTACGACCTGGGCGCCGACTCGCTCACCCTGCTGGAACTCATCGACGAGGTGAAACGCCGCCACGGCACCGACATCGACCTGTCCCGGCTCAGCCACCGGGTGAGCCTCGCCGAGATCCTCGGTCATCTCGACGCCGGCACCCGCGCGTCCGCCTCCGTCGCCGTCGAGGTGTGGCAACGGGGTTCGGGCCCGGACGTGTTGTGCCTGGTCCATCCGGTCGGCGGCGACATCCAGGCCTACCGCCCGTTGGTCGCGGCGCTCCCCGCCGGGCCGACTGTCTGTCTGATCGCCGACCCGAAACTGCGTGACCCCGGACTGCCCGCCCGGTCGATCGCCGACCGGGCCGCGCATTACCTGGAGGCCGTCCGGGCCGCCTTCCCGGACCCCAACTACCGCCTGCGCCTTGCGGGTTGGTCGTTCGGCGCCTGGACCGCCCTGTCCATGGCGGCACTCGCCGAGGCCGACGGCCGGCCCGTCGACGGCGTCCACCTCCTCGACCCACCGCCACCCGGCGCCGGCCAACGCCTCGCCGCCTACGACGAACAGCAGGTGGACGCCGTGTTCGCCCGCGAGCTCAGCGGCAACGGCGGCGGACCGCTGTCGGACTCCGGCCGCGCCTACGCCGAACGCCTCGCGCACTGCTGCCGCACCAACCTCGCGGCCATGGCCGAACACCGGCTGCCACGGCTGGACCGGACACCCGCCGAGGTATGGCTCGCCGAACGCCCCGTGGAGGAAGGGCTGTTGGCCCCGGAACCGACCGCGCCCGGCGCATGGGACGCCCACCTGCCCGACCCCTACCGCCTCCACCACCTCGACGCCACCCACTACGAACTCGTCGCGGAACCCCACGTACAGGCGATCGCCACCGCACTCGCGGCACCGCCACCCGCACCGCGCACCGCCCTGCCCCATTCCGCCGGACGATCCTGAGGAGGCCACCGTGCGGCACCCCTACACCCGTCTGCCCGAGCGGTCCTTCTGGCGCACCGCGGTCGCCGAACCCGACGCGCTCGACATCACCGACCTGTGGACGCCGAAGTTCACCATCGGCCAGGACGACCCCGTCGTCACCGCCGGATCCTGCTTCGCCGCCCACATCGGACGGGCCCTCCTGGAGGAGGGCATGCACTGGTACGACGCCGAACCGCCGCCGCCGGGCCTCACCCGCGCCGAGCGGTCGGCCCGCGGCTACCGCCGCTTCTCCTTCCGGACCGGCAACATCTACACCGCCGCCGCCCTGCGCCAGTGGGTCGCCTGGGCGCTCGACGAGGAGAAACTGCCCGAGGAGGTCTGGGCGGAGGACGGCGCGTTCCACGACCCCTACCGGACCGCCGTCGAACCGGACGGCTTCGCCTCGCCCACCGACCTGCTGCGCTCGCGCGAAACCACCCTCGCCGCCGTCCGCACCGCCCTCACCAAGGCCGACGTCCTCGTCTTCACCCTCGGTCTCACCGAGGCCTGGCACGACACCCGCACCGGCACGGTGCTGCCGATGTGCCCCGGAACCGTACGCGGCACCTTCGACCCCGCCCGGCACGTCCTGCGCAACCACACGGTGGCCCAGGTGCACCACGACCTGAAGTCCCTGCTCGCCCTGGCCCGCACCGTCAACTCCCGGCTGCGCATGGTCCTCACCGTCTCCCCGGTCCCCCTGACGGCCACCGCCACCGGCCGCCACGCCCTCGTCGCCACCACCCACTCCAAGTCCGTCCTGCGCGCGGCGGCCGGCCAACTCGCCGACGAGAGCGACGACGTCGACTACTTCCCGTCGTACGAGATCGTCACCGGCTTCCCCTATCGGGCGGCCTTCTTCGAACCCAACCTCCGCACGGTGACCCCCGACGGGGTGGCCTTCGTGATGCGGCACTTCTTCGAGGCCGTCCAGGGCCGGACCACGCCCAACATGCCCATCACCCCCACTACTGCCGTCGACGGCGGAGAGGACAACTGGTGTGACGACGCAGTGCTCGACTACTACAACCCCCGCCCGCTTCCTTCTGCTGGGTGACTCCCATGCAGGTTGTGTCGGCCGCGCCGCCCAGGCGGCCGACCTGCCCTTCGTCGGCGGACCGGTCGGCTCCGGGCGCGACTTCCTCGGCCCGTTCTTCGACACCGACACCGACACCGACGTCGGCGACCTCACCTTCCGGGAGGCCGGGACACAGCGGCTGTACCGCGAGTTCCTCGACACCCTCGACGTGACCGCGCTCGCCGGACTGCGGGTGCCGCTGGTGTGCACCTTCGGCCTGAGCGCCCACACCGTGGCCACCCGGCAGAACTGGGACCTCTACCGCGACCCGCACGGCACGGTCCCGGAACTCTTCCTGCGCAGCGGCCTCTTCGCCGACCTTGTCCGTGCGACGGCCCGGGGCGCGCTCGCCTTCTACGACCACGCCGCCGCCCTGGGACTGCGCGTACTGGCACCCCTGCCGCCCCAGCGCGTCCCCGGCATGTCCGACCCGGACGTCTTCTTCGCCGCGCAGCACATCCTCGCCGACGAACTCACCGCCCGGGGCGCCGAGTTGGTCGACCTGCGCGGCCGGGTCACCGATGACACAGGGTTGCAGCGCGCCGCCTTCTGCCAGCCGGACGACACGATCCACGGCAACCTCGCCTTCGGCCGCCTAGTCGTGTCCGAACTCCTCGACCGAGGCCTGTGAGCCTTCCCCCTTCCCCCCATCCACCATCCCCCTTCCTCACCCCCCACCCGACACCAAGGAGGTTCCTCATGGAGGACTACGCGCTCAAGGCCGTCGAGCGGCTCACCACTCGCCCCGCCGAGCCCTACGACACCCTGTCCGTCACCCCGATCACCCCGCTGCTGGGCGCGGAGGTCACCGGCCTCGATCTGTCCCGGGAGCTGACGCCCCAGCAGGAGAAGGAACTCAAGCACGCGTTCCAGACCCACCACGTCCTGGTCTTCCGCGACCAGGACATCAGCCCCGAGGAGCACAAGCGGTTCGCGGGCGTCTTCGGTGAACTGCACCCCGTCGCCCTCGCGCCCGAGGGATCGGACCCGTACATCCTGGAGATCAAGGCGACCAAGGAGTCCCGGGCGGTGGCCGGCAACGGCTGGCACGCCGACGGCACCGCCGACCCCGAACCCTCCCTCGGATCACTGCTCTACATCACGACCATCCCCGAGGGCGGCAGCGGCGGCGACACCGTCTTCGCCAACATGCACCTCGCCTACGAACTGCTCTCACCGGCGATGCGCGGCTTCCTCGAAGGCCTCACCGCCCTCCACGACGGTGCGCTGCCCTGGACCGCCGCAGGACAGACCCCGCCGCCCGAGTACGAGGTACCGCGCACCGAGCAGCCGGTCGTGGTCCGGCACCCGGAGACCGACCGCAAGCTGCTGTTCGTCAACGCCCCCTACACCTCCCACATCACCCAGCTGTCCCGCGCAGAGAGCGACGCCCTGCTCGACCTCCTGTACGCGCACATAGCCCGCACCCCGCTGCTGCACTGCCGGGTCCGCTGGCAGGAGCGCACCCTCGTCCTCTGGGACAACCGCAGCGTCCAGCACCACGCCGTCTGGGACTACTTCCCGCACACCCGGGAGGGCCGCCGCGTGGCCGTCAACGGCAGCTCCTTGCAGGCCTGAGCCATGCCCACGACCGGTATCTCTCCCACGGTGGCCCCGGCCTGGCTGCGGCACGTCGCTGCGGGCCTCCACGAGCAGTTGCCGACGGACGTCCGGGACGACTGGACGGCCCGTCTGTACGACCTTGTCGACGAAGTGCCGGACACGGGAGGCCTGTTCGCCGTCCATGTCTGGCATGCCGAGACGATCCTGCCGCTCCTCGCGGAGGCCGCGCAGGACGGGGATGTCCCGCTGTTCGCGGCCCCGAGACACCTGCATCGTGCGGCGGCGCGCGGCAGGACGTCGGACCAGGACACCTGGAGAACAGCGCTCACCCCGATGCTCCTGCACCTCTACGACGCTGCCTACGACCGGACCGGCGCGTACACCGAGGCCCACACGGGCGCCCGTGACTACGCGCTGGCCAACGGCTTCTCCGCGACCGAGGCCGACGGATACGGCCACGAGTACGCACAGTTGAGCAGCGACGCGAACGCGCGGGCCTGCGCCGAGGCCCACGCGCAGGCACTCGGTCCCGCCCTGGCACGGGCGTACGCGACCGACGGGTGCGAGGCCTTCGCCGACACGTTTCCCGCCGCCCAACTCCGGGCCGTCGTCCGCGTCACCACAGGGCGGGGCGACCCGTTCCCCGCCACACGCCTGGCCGAGGGGCTCATCTCGGCTCTGGAATCAGGGCAGTTGAGCGACCGAGGCCGGTGATCGCGGAAAGTGCCGATTCGCCTGCAAGGTCGGCTCCAGCTGGGAAACTGATGGGACGCCAGGAACTGCGCCGAGCGGACAGCGGATACGGCCGACACGGGGGCGCCACGACGGGAAGAGGCCAGACCTCATGACACAGCTTCGGATCGGTGTGATGTACAACCGCGACTGGGCCCCGGAGGAGTTGCCCGGATTCGCGCGGAAGGTCGAGGCCCTGGGAGTGGACGATCTCTGGGTGGTCGAGGATCTGGGGTGGAACGCAGGGATATCGGCCGCCTCCATCGCGCTGGGAGCGACACGACGGCTGCGGGTGGGTATCGGGATCATGCCGGCCCCGTTGCGCAGTCCGGCACTGCTGGCGATGGAGGTGGCGACGGTGGCGCGGGTGTTCCCTGGCCGGCTTGTGGCCGGCATAGGGCACGGGGTGACCGAATGGATGGCCGACGTCGGCGCGGTCGCGGGGTCACCGCTCGCTCTGTTGGAGGAGACGATCCGCTCCGTGCGCGCCCTGCTCCGCGGGCAGCGCGTCGACATGGAAGGACAGGAAGTGCGGCTGTCCGGCGTCCAGTTGGTTCATCCGCCGACGCAGCCGCCGCCAGTGGTCGCGGGTGTGGTGCGACCCCGCTCGCTGGAGCTGTCCGGGCGGGTCGCGGACGGGACGGTGATCGCCGAGGGGCACGGGCCGTCCGATGTCAGGAGCGCTCGGGCGTTGGTCGAAAAGGGTGGCGCTTCCGCGGACCACACCATGACGGTGTTCGCCTTCTGTTGCGTGGGCGACAGCGCTGATCAGGTGAAGTATGAGCTCCAGCCGCATGTCGACGGGCACGGCGCCTGGCTCGGTCGGCCGCCGGAGCAGGTGTACACCGTCTCCGGCACGGCGGAGCAGGCCGCCGAACGGGTCCGCGAGCTGGAAGCGGCCGGAGCGGCCACGGTGGTGCTGCGAATGATCGGCCCTGAGCCGGTGGAACGACTGAGCGACCTGTTGAAAGCCCTTGGCCGCGACGTCTCCGAGGCCTCTGCCTGAGCGTGCGGGTCCTCGACCTACCCCACAACCCCGGCACTTCAGGAGCGGGCCGCCACGATCGCCCGTCCCGGACAGCACATGAGATGCCCGCAAGCCGCAGCTTTCGACGAGCGTCGAATTCGTTGAGACGGTCATGCCTCCTCACGAACGATGTCCGGGACAGCGGGTCGACCTCCTGCTGCGGCACACCATGGGGGTAGTGGGCTTATGGCAATGCGGAACGGGACGAGACGAGGTCTGGTAACAGTCCTCGCGGTGGGTCTCTTCATGCTTGCGTCGGCGACCGGAGTGGCCGTGGGCGCGAGTGGACCCGCCCGGACGGACTTCTCCGCACAGGCGAAGGACCTGGGGCTGACCACCTCGCAGGCACACGAACTCCAGGAGCGCGTGGACACCTACGTGTCCACGACGGGCGGCACACAGGTGTCCGTGAACAAGATCCTCCTCGGCGACCGCGGTGAGATCCTGCTGGCCCTGCCCGGTGAGAAGACGGGTGTCAGAGCGAACGCGCCCAGGAAACCGCAGGTCGAACTCTGCCCCGACAACACCATGTGCGCATGGAAAAACACCTGGTACACGGGCGACAAGATCAGCATGTGGGCCTGTTACAACTACCGCATTCCATGGCTGGAAAACGGGTCGTGGATCAACAACCAGTCCAAGGGCACTGTCGCGAACTTCCTGGACGACGACGGCATCTCGCAGTGGCACGACGCGGGTGCTTTCTCACAGGACCCGGACGCTCCCTGGTACTGGGTCCACTGGATAAAGAACTGCTGACAGGTCTCAGCCGACAGGAAATCCCTCCTCGTGAAAGGCAGATCGATCATGAAGACTCGGGCACGCATCGCGGCAACCCTGTGCGCCGTCGCCTCCGTGGCTGCGATCGGGTTGGCGACCCCGGCTGTTGCTCAGTCGGACCAGGCCAACATCACGTGCACGACCTCGCGTACCTCTGACGGCAAGTACGTGGGGGTCAGCTGTAGCAGCGGCCGGTACTACGTCGTCGGCACGGCGTGCAACGAGGGCGGCTGCACCACGATCGGCGGAAACATCGTCAACGCGCCCAACACCTCATGGGCCTATGCGGGCAGCGGTTACTTCGCCGGCGATATCAAGGCCGTCTTCGTCTGAGCGCCCCCCCTGCTCGGATCGTGAAATCGGCGCCCCCCTCTTTTAAAGGGGGGCGCCTTTGGGGCGCCCTCTTGACGAGCCGTCTCCAGGACGGTCCCGGTCCGGCACTGGACACGGCGGCCGGGTCCATACACGATCCCGTTCATGACAGTCGAGGACGCCATCACCACCACCGCCGACCGGATCGCCGCGCTGCTCCCGGCGGGGACCGACCCGCGGACACCGCTGCCGGGCGCCGAGTGGACGGTGGGGGAGGCGGCGGCGCACCTCGCGCTGGCGGGGAAGCTGATGCGGGACATCGGGGCGGGCAAGACCCGGCAGTACGGCGACGGGACGCCCGGCGGCCTCGCGGCGGCCAACAGCGCGTCCCTGGCCGCCTTTCCGGAGCGGGATCCGGAGGTTCTCGGCACGGTGATAGCGGACCAGGCCCTGGCCTTCGTCGCAGCCGCAGCCGGCCGCTCCCCGCAGGAGCAGGTGCTGACACCGATGGGTCCGATGGATCTGGCCACCCTGGGCTCGTACCTGCTCACGCATCTGCTCGGGCACGGCTACGACATCGCGGTCGCGCTGCGCCGGCCACACATGGTGAGCCGGGAGGTCGTCCCGTTCACGCTGCCCTTCCTGCGGCTCGCCATGCCTCGTGTCGTGAACTCCGCCGCGGCCGGTCACCACGCGTGCTACGTGGTACGGACCGGCCGCGACCGCTTCGCCGTCACCTTCGCCGACGGCGTCCCCACGATCAGCGACGACCCGCCCCGGCGCCCCGACTGCACGATCGCCATCGACCCCGTCGCCTTCCTGCTCCTCGCCCTGGGCCGCTGGACCGCCCCCGCCACCATGGCCCGCGCCAAGGTGGTCGTCTGGGGTCGCAAACCGTGGCTCGGGCCGCGCTTCCCGGGGCTCTTCACGGCGCCGTAGCCGGGGCCGGACCGCTCTACGCCCAGCAGCCGTTGACGGTGGCGGCGAGGCCGTCGAGGGCGTCCTTCGTGGCGGCGGGGTCGGCGGTGGAGTTGTTCTCGATGAAGGAGAAGATCTTCCAGTCTCCGTCCGCCGCCTTCGTCAGTCCGCTCAGCGCGATCGCGCCGGTGAGCGTGCCCGTCTTGGCCATCACCTTGCCGACGGCGCACTGCGAGTCGGCGGTGTCGAACCGCCCCCACTCGGGTCCCAGTGTCGAGCCGGCCTCGCCCGCGACGGGCAGTCCGTCCACGATGTACTTCAGCGTCGGGGCGTTGGCCGGGTTGTCCGCCAGGTCGAGGATGTCGGCGATGGTCTGCGCCGGGATGCGGTTGGAGCGGGACAGCCCGCTGCCGTCGTGGATCTCGAAGTTGGCCAGCGAGATGCCGTACTGGGTGAGGATCTGGCGTACCACCGCCGTGCCGTCTTCGAAGGTGGCCGGGCGGCCGGAGGCGAGCGCCGTCATCCGCAGCAGGGTCTCGGCGATATCGTTGTCACTCACCTTGAGCATGTGCTCCACGACGGCCGACAGCGCCGCGGACCGGTGCTCCGCCACGGGGACGGCTCCGGCGCCGGCGACACCGTGCGTGACGCTGCCGGTGACCGTGACACCCTGCTTGGCGAGGAGCTTCGCGAAGGTCTGACCGGCGTCCAGGGACGTGTCCGTGACGTGGTGGCCGTCGACCACCAACGCCCGTACGGGAGCGATGGAGTCGGGGTAGTAGCCGTCGTTCCAGCCGATGGCGAGGGAGGGCTCGGGGAAGAGGCTGTCGTCGACCTGGACCTTCACCGAGGTCAGGCCCGCGTTCTTCAGGCCCGCGACGACGGTCGTGACCATCGCGCCGAGGTCGGCGGAGGTCAGGGTGCGGTCTCCGCCCCCGACCAGGGTGAGGGTGCCGGCGCCGTAGACGACCTTCGTGGTGAAGCGGTGGTCGGGACCGAGGACCGTGAGCGCGGCGGTCGAGGTGGCGAGCTTGGTGTTGGACGCGGGCATCAGCGCGGTGGTCGCGTCATGGCCCCACACGACGTTGTCGGACTGCGCGTCGATGACCACACCACTGAGCGTGGTGCCCAGACGGGTGTCCTGGATGCGGGTGTCGAGGTTGGTCGCGATCTGCTGCTCGGCGGGGTCCAGCGTGGCGGCGGTCTGCCCGGCGGCGAACGCGGACGTGCCGAACAGGATCGTCCCGGCGACGGGAGCGGTCACCGCGACGACGGCGGCCCGGCGGAACATCGGACTGACCGTTCTGCTCTTGCGGTGGCGTCCGCTCGCGTGGTCGGTGGCGGGGGAGTTGGGCATGGCGGCCTCGGTGCAGGGGAGTGTGAGTGGGGACGTGCGAAAGATCCGGGGATCTTGAAAGGGGAAAGTAACAGTTCCAACTCACGTTACCCATGGGTACGTTGTGAAGGGCGGGAGCCTGGCTGATTTGTGACGGTGCTGCCGTCAGTCCTCGTCCCCGAAGGGCAGCGAGTCGAGGTCCCCGGTGAAGTCCTCCACGCTAGGGAACATCAACTCCAGGGCGTCGCCCGGCAGTTCGTGCCGGGTGCCCGAGGTGGTCAGCGCCTGCTCCGTCCAGATGCATTTGCCCGTCGACGTATAACGCGTGCCCCAGCGCTGGGTGAGGGCGGTGATCAGCTGCAGGCCGCGCCCGCCCTCGTCGGTGTCCGTGGCGCGGCGGATGCGCGGCATCGTCAGGCTGCCGTCGAAGACCTCACAGATCAGCTCGGCGCCGTGCAGCAGGCGAAGGCTGACCGGGCCCTTGGCATGCCGCACCACATTGCCCACCAGCTCGCTGGCCAGGAGTTCCGTGGTCGGGGTCAGATCCTCCAGACCCCAGGTGCTCAGCTGCTCCCGGACGTGACGGCGGGCCTGGCCGGCCGCTCGCGGGTCCTCGGGGAGCTGCCAGGAGGCGATCTTGTCGGGGGTCAGGGCGTGCAGCCGGGCGACGAGGAGAGCGGCGTCGTCGGCCGTCGGATGCTCGGCGGGGAGCAGGCCCGCGGTGAGGGTGTCGCACAGCCGCTCCAGTTCCAGCTGCTCCGAGCCCGCCTCCGTGCCGGAACCGGACCTGTGCGCCGCGCTCAGCAGCCGCGCCAGGTCCGTCATGCCCTCGTCCATCTCGCGCTTCGAGGACTCCACCAGACCGTCGGTGTAGAGCACCAGCAGACTTCCCTCCGGCACCTTCAACTCCACCGTCTCGAACGGCGGTTCAGCCGCGCCGAGCGGCGGGTCGGCCGACAGCTCCGGGAAGTGCACCGTGCCGTCCGGGTGGACCACGGCCGGCGGCGGATGGCCGGCCCCGGCGATGGAACAGATCTGTGTCGTCGAGTCGTAGAGCGCGTACAGACAGGTCACGTACGACTCCTCGCCCATCCCGGCGACGAGGTCGTTCAGATGGCTCATGATCTCGTCGGGCGGCAGCTCCAGGTCGGCCAGGGTGTGCAGCGCGGTGCGCAGCCGGCCCATCGTCGCCGCCTCCGGCAGACCGTGGCCCATCACGTCGCCCACCACCAGGGCCACCTGGCCGCCCGAGAGCGGGATGATGTCGTACCAGTCGCCGCCGACGTCCATGCCCTGGCCCGCCGGGAGGTAACGGGCGGCGGCGGTGCACGCAGGCAGCTCGGGCAGCGCCCGGGGGAGCAGACTGCGCTGGAGCTCGCGGGAACGGTCGTGCTCGGCGTCGTAGAGCCGGGCCCTTTCCAGGGCCTGGGCGACGAGGGCGCAGATCGTGGTGAGCAGGGTGCGTTCCTCGTCGGTGAGCCGGCGGGGGTGGTCGAAGGCCACGACGCAGACGCCGAAGGTGTGGCCGGACGCGGTCAGCGGCAGAAACGCCCATGCCTGCTTCTCGGCCCTGGCCGGTCTGGCGGCCAGCTCGGGGTAGCGGGCCGAGTACTCCCCGACCGAGGAGAGGAACAGCGGCACGCCGGACGCGATCACGTCCCAGGACGGCTCGCCGGGGGTCCGGGCGCGGCCGTCGACGACGCCGAGGAAGTCCTCCGGGTAGCCGTCCGCTCCCACGGTGTGCAGCCGGTCGCCCTCGATGGCCTGCACCAGAAGTCCGGTGGCGGCGAACGGCGGGAGCACCCGGCGGGCGACCGCGGCCACCACGTCCTTCGAGGTCGTCGCCTTGGCGAGAGCGGCCGTCAGCTCCCCGATCCGGGCCGCGCGCCGGGCCACCGCCAGTTCGGACGCCCTGCGCTCCTCCTCGTGCTGCCGTTTCTCGGTGACGTCGGTCAGATAGAGGGTGACGCCGTCGGGCCCCGGAACCAGCCGGAGGTGGTGGCGACGGCCGGTGCCCTCCAACTGGGCGTCGAAGCCGACGGGCGTCTCCTCGGCCGCGGCCTTCCGGCAGCGGTCCTCCAGGCCGGGGACGTTCCGTACCGTGGGCAGCTCCCACAGGAGTCGCCCGAACAGCTCCTCCTCGGACAGGCCCAGCGTGCGCTCCGCCTCCAGGTTGGCGAAGGTGATCCGCCAGTCGTCGTCCACGGCGAGGAACCCGTCGCTCATGTGGCGCAGGGCCCGGCTGAGGGAGTCCCGGGCGGACCGGGACTCGTCGCTCTCCCAGCCCACACCGATCATCCGGAGGGGTTCGCCGTGTTCGTCGTAGGTCGCCCGGCCGCGGGCCTGGGTCCAGCCGTACGTGCCGTCCAGGCGCCGCACCCGGTACTCGGCCTCGAACACGCCGTGCTCGCGGATCGCCCGGTCCACCGCGTCCAGCGTCGGCGCCAGGTCGTCGGGATGGACGCACACCATCCAGTTCTCGACCCTCGCGGTGTAGTCCTCGGGCCTTGTGCCGTAGAGCTCCAGGGCCGCCTCGTCCCAGATCAGCTCGCCGCCCTGGATGTCCCAGTCCCACGAACCGACGCTGACCTCCTTCAGCGCCTGCCGCAGCCGGTCACGGTGGCCGGCCGGCTCCGTCCTGGAGGGGCCGGAGGGCGGCGGCGCCTGGCTCATGCGCTGCTCGGTCCAGAGGACCAGGTCCCGGAGGAAGTCCCACTGCCGCGGTGTGGGCGCGCCCTGCTCGCCCATCAGAACGGTGAGCGCGCCGATATTGCGGTCCCCGCCGGACACCGGCACGGAGGCCAGACCAGTGCCGGGCCAGGACGGCTCCGGGACCACCGACCGGCCCACGGGTGCGGGCTCCACCGGAACCCACACGCCACTGCCCTGGTGCAGGGCCCTGGCCGGGGCGGTCGGGCCCTCCTGGTCGATGATCTCCCACGGGCGGGTGAGGGCGGGAGGCAGACCGGTCGACGACACCAGCCGCAGCGCGGACATCGGGCCACGCAGATGAATCGCTCCACCGAGGGCACCCAGCTCGCCCACCGCGTGCTGCAGTGCCAGCCGGAAGACCTCGCTCTCGGTGACGCCGGGGTCCACGGTGCCGAGCAGAGCCAGACGTGCGTTCATACTGTAAATTTTACCGTTCCCGCCTCACATGACACGGTCTCCGCAGGACTCCCACCTTTTGCTCAAGCTGTCGCGTACGGCTCTCAACAGCCAGGGTTCCAGGCCGAGTTGCATCGGAGTTCCACCGATGTTCCCTCGGGTGACAATACTCGGCATCCGGGACACCCGCGCCCTGTGCGACAGCAGGGACGGCCGATTGTGCGCCGTTCACGGAGGGGGTGGGAAGTGGTAACGGCCGACGACTACTTTCATGGTCGTCCCGGAACCCCTTGATCATGCCCGCACGTTGTCACACCGTCAGGCTCACCGCCCACCCGCCAACGAGGAGCGGCATGGACATCGGCGTATTCATCCCCATCGGCAACAACGGCTGGCTCATATCGAAGAGCTCGCCCCAATACCGACCGAGCTTCGAGCTGAACAAGGCCATCGTGCAGAAGGCCGAGGAGCACGGGCTCGACTTCGCGCTGTCGATGATCAAGCTCAAGGGATTCGGCGGTGAGACGGAGTTCTGGGACCACAACCTGGAGTCGTTCACCCTGATGGCGGGCCTGGCCGCCGTCACCGAGCGGATCAAGCTCTACGCCTCCACCCCGATCCTGGTGCTGCCCCCGGCGATCGTCGCGCGCATGGCCACGACCATCGACTCCATCGCCCCCGGCCGCTTCGGCATCAACATCGTCACCGGCTGGGCCCCCGGCGAGTACTCCCAGATGGGCCTGTGGCCCGGCGACGAACACTTCGGCAACCGCTACGCCCGCGCCGCCGAGTACGTCACCGTGATGAAGGAGCTGTGGAGCGAGGGCGTCAGCAACTTCAAGGGCGAGTTCTACGAGATGGACGACTGCGTGCTGTCCCCGCGCCCGGCGGACGGCCACATCGACATCGTCGCCGCCGGACAGAGCAACACCGGGATCCGGTTCGCCGCCGAGCACGCCGAGTACAACTTCATCCTGGGCAGCGGCGTCAACACCCCCCTCGCACTCTCGGGGACCACGGCCACGCTCGTGGAAGCGGCCGAGGAGACCGGCCGTGACGTCGGCGCGCTCTCCCTCTTCATGGTCATCGCCGACGAGACCGACGAGGCCGCCCGCGCCAAGTGGCAGGACTACCACGACAACGCCGACCACGCGGCGCTGGCGTACATGGCCGGTGAATCGGCCACCGACACCACCGCCGACGACACCTCCACCGCCCGGACCATCGTGTTGCCCGAGGGCGCGGTCAACTTCAACATGGGCACGCTGGTCGGGTCGTACGAGTCCGTCGCGAGGATGCTCGACGAGGTCGCCGAGGTCGAGGGCACCAAGGGGATCATGCTCGTCTTCGACGACTTCCTCGAAGGCCTGGAGAACTTCGGCACCCGTATCCAGCCGCTGATGAAGTCCCGCGCCCAGTCCAGCTGACCCCTTTCCCCGCGAACGCGGCCCCGGAGCCGGACACCCGCTGTCCCGACCGCTCCGGGCGTCGCTCCGGAGCCGCCAGGACAGGAAGGACGCCGCAGTGACCCGTCGTGCCCAGCAGGAGGACTACGAGCGCGCCGGGCTCGACGGGCGGCTCAGCGCCGGCACCTCCCCGGCGCTGGTCCTGGTGGACCCCGCCCGTGCCTACGTCGACCCGGACTGCCCGCTCTACGCCGGTGTCGAACCGGCGGTCGACGCGATGAGGACCCTGCTGGCCGACGCGCGCCGGGCCGGGATTCCAGTCGTCGTCACACGGGTGCGGCTGAGGGCGGACGGCAGTGACGGAGGGATGTTCTTACGGAAGGTGCCGAGCCTGCGGGTATTCGTCGAAGGCAGCCCCTTCGGCGAGTTCATCGACGGACTGGCCCCGATATCAGGCGAACTGACGGTGACGAAGCAGTGCCCGAGCGCCTTCTTCGGTACCGCGCTGGCCGACCACCTCACCGCCGGCGGCATCGACACGGTCCTCATCGGCGGACTCTCGACGAGCGGCTGTGTCCGCGCCACCGCCCTCGACGCCATGCAGTACGGATTTGTCCCGATCGTGGTCGAGGAGGCGGTCGGCGACCGCGATCCCGACATCCACGCGGTGAATCTCTTCGACATTGCGCACAAGATCGGTGAGGTCTGGCCGATCGGGCGCGTCCAGGAGTACCTGGAGCCGTTCGGCTGACCGGGGCGTCGGATGTCAGGCCGCGCGGTGCCGCCCCATGACGGGTTCGGCCAGCACTCGCGCCACCGGGCACAGGGTCTGACCGTGCCGGGCGAAGAGTTCGTCGCGCGAGTCGAAATGGCCCAGATCCGCCAGGACGTAGGCCGAGAGGTCGCACCCGGCGCCGGCTGTCGGGCAGAGCGTTGCGCCGTCCCAGTCGATCGCCGTTCTGGACAGCGCCTCGAAGAGCGTCTCCGAGCCGGAATTGGTGAAGCCGGCGTCGAGACCCGCGCTCAACTCCCCAAGACTGCCGAAGAGTTCGGACACCGCCAACCAGGAGGTGGACGGCGCGTCGCCAAGACGGAATTCCGGCCAGGCCAGCAGAACCTGGTCCGGGACGATCCGGCGCAACCGGGGAAAGCGCGGATACCAGAACGCCCCGTCCACCAGCAGTCCGCGCACCCGTGTGGCCACCCCGGCGGCCCGCGCCACGGCTTCGAGTACGGCGAGTCGCTGGCTGCACGAGCCACGGCCGCGGCGCAGCACCTCGGACACCGGCCGCTCGTCCTGCACCGAGTACACCGGGCGTACCGCTCCGGTGATCCGGCGGTGGGCGTGGCGCAGGGTCTCGATCCGGCGGACGGTCTCCGAGTCCGCCGCCACGTCGATCCCGTCGAGCAGCGAGGTCACGAGCGGGTCCCGCCAGTCGAGGATCCGCGTCGGGGCCGTGCTCCCCGTCGCTGTCACACCGCCGGTCGTGCCGACGCGGGAACGCCTTCGCGGTGTGAGCAGCGAACTGGTCATGATCGTGGTCCTCTCGTCGGACAGCCCCGAGTGTCAGGGGTGTCCTTCTGCGGTGACCATCATGAAGGAGAAATTGAACGTGTTCAACTCTGAATGTGTTGTCCGGTCCCGTCAGCCGATCCGCAGGTCGTCGACGTAGCCGCGGTAGCCACCCGTGGCGCCCGAGCGGTCGAAGCCCAGGAGCACCTTGCTGATCGCCTGCCCCGCCTTGACCTTACCGAGGTCCACGGTCACCTGGTTCCAGGTGTCCATCGTCAGGTGCCCGCACTGCCGGGCCGGATGGATCCCGTTGCCGGACTGGTCGGTGGCGCCCGAGTCCCGTAGGTCACTGCCGTCGGTGGAGACCAGGTCCACGGCGACGCAGGTGCTGTTGTCGGAACCGGCGTCCACCCATGGGGTGGTGGCATTGGACTGCGGGAAGATCCAGTAGCTGAGCGTGGTGTCGTCGCGGACGGTGAGCGGTGCGCCGTTGAAGCCGTAGACCTGCATGTACGCGTGGTCGTACGCACCGCCGTCGGCACGGCCCGAGTACATCAGCGACGTGTCGCCGGTGTGGGCCTGTTCACCGGTGCGCAGGGTGGCCTGGGGACCCGTGAGACCGCAGCACAGGCCGGTGATGCCGTAGTTGCCGTCACCGTGGGTGTCGACGTTGTCGACGGTGTCGGTCCAGGTCGGCTGGGGCTGTCCGGTCTCGAAGCCCGTGGTGAGCGCGGACGTCGTCGCGGACTTGGCCGGCTCGGACAGCTCGTGCCGGATGGTGGCCGCGCTGGTTCCCGCCGGTGCGAAGTCGATCGTCTCGCCAACGGCGGTGCGCAGCTTGATGGTTGTGCCCGAGAGGGTCCCCTTGTGGACGCCGTTCGCGTAGTACTCCACGGGCTTGCCGGGCCACGGGTTGGTGAAGGTGAGGTCGCCGCCGGAGCGGCTCGTGATCCGGGCGTACTCGACCGCGTTGTCGCGGATGCTGCTGGAGACCTCGAAGTTGCCGTAGGCGAGCAGCCCGCCGAACTTGGCGTTGGAGTCGGTTGGCCAGTTCGGGAAGACCTTGATGTCGTGCTGGGCGGACTGCAAAAGCATTTCGTCGAGCCCTGAGGTGGTGACGTTGAGGTTCTCGATGCCACCGCCGTAATGGTGCACCGCCATGTTCGGGTACGAGTAGGCGGTGGCCTCGGAGTGCAACTCCTCCATCAGGGTGCTGGGGTTGTAGCCGACCATCGCCGCCGCCGCGTACAGGGTGGCCGGGGAGTTGTCGCTGTGCCAGTTGTTCAGCTGCTCGACGGTGTTGCGCGCGGTCCCGAGCAGGTCGGTGGAGCTGTTCAACCCCACTTGCAGGCCCGGGTAGACGGCCTGGACGGCGACGTCGTTGCCGTCGGTGACCCAGCCGGAGCCTTCCGAGGTCTGCCGGAAGACGGTCTGGCCGTTCCGCGTCATCGTGGGCAGCGGCGCGAGGTGGCTGTCGATGTGCTGCCAGGTCGGGACGAGCGAGCCGTTGATGTGCAGGTCCTCGCTCATGTCGATCAGGCCCTGGAACAGCAGGTGCACCAGGCCGAGGGACAGGATGCTGTTGGTCTGCGGGTAGACGCCGCCTTCCTGCGGGGCGTCGTTCTCGATGTTGTACGTGCCCGTGGCCGCGTCCCAGGTCAGGTAGTCCTGCCAGAACAGCCCCACCTCCTGTAGGTAGGGGAGGACCTTGCGCGCGTAGGAGGCGCTGCGGGTGTACTCGTACTTCATGACCATGTCGCTGGCGAAGTTCACGGCGTCGGACTTCTGGTTGTACAGGTCGTCGGCGGCGCTCGTGCCGTTGGGCGAGATACCCACCGGGTAGAGCACACCCTTGTAACCCGCTGCCGCAGCCTTCGCCTTGCCTCTCGGTATCCAGTCCAGGATCGGGTCGTCGTAATTGCCCATCTGGGCCACGTGGTTGGTGGACAGCGCCGGGTAGAACGCCGCTTCGTAGTTGTAGTTGGCGTGGTAGTCGCCGTACCAGTTCATGGGCCCGGTGGTCCAGTTGCCCCACAGGCCCGGGGCGTACTTCCCGGCGCGCGAGACCGAGCCGAGGAGATAGAGGGAGCCGTACCAGCTCTTCTCCACCGCCTGGTCGGGGATCTGCACGAACGACCGGGACCAGTACGCGCGCCACCAGGACTCGTGGGCCGTGTACAGCTTGGCCAGCTCGGTTTGGGTGAGCGCGGCTGCCGTCGCGTGGGCGACGGACTCGTAGCGAGGTGTGTCATGACTGCTCTGTATCGCCGCGGCGAGGGTGTAGGTCACGCCGGGCTTGAGGGTGAGGCTGATCCGGTTGCCCGCCGGTCTTGCGGTCGTGCCGCGCACGCTCGTGGCGATGCGGGCGTGCGGGTTGCCGGGCGCGTCGGTGGTACCTGCCTGTACGTCGGCGTCAAGTACCCCCTTGCTGCTGGAGGTTGACGGAGTCTTCCCCAGGCCGTCCTGCACGGTGACGGTCGCGTCCTGTGCGTGCGAGCCGGACAGCCGCAGGGTGGTGACGAACAGGTTCTCGGTGGCGGAGACCCAACTCCTCGACGAGAGCGTCTGGTTGCCGAGTGTGTAGGTGCCCTCGACCTGCGCCCGGGCGATGTTCTGTACGACGTGATGGCCGGCGCCGGCCAGCCCCGGGACGGCGAGCACGATCCGGCCCAGCGGTTCGATGCCGTTGGTGGCGGTGGAGAAGAAGTCGTTCTTGCCGAGATAGAAGGTCTGGTCGTCGATGGAGCCGCCGACCGCGACGCCGACGTCACCGTTGCCCATGAGCGGGGCGTCGACGGTTTCGCCGTTCGCCAGGACGGTGGGCGGGGAGTCCCACTCGCCCTGGAACCGCGCGACGGTGCGCAGGGCTTGGGCCGCGGTCGGGTCGGTGACGGTCTGTACGGCGGCTGTTGCGGACGGGCCGCTCTGGAGGGTGGTCAGGCCGATAGCCATGAGGGCCGAGGCCAGCAGGGTGCTGATGCGTCTCCGGTAGCGAAGTGAGGAAGCCACCACGGTGTGACCTTTCTGTTCGTCTTTCATCCGGGGTCCTCGCCGCACGCCGTGGCCAGGTAGGCCGCGCCGAGCAGTGGGGCTTGAGTCGGTTGGTGCGCCGGGCTGATGAGGATGCGTCGGTTGCGGTCCGGGTCGGCTTCGACGAGCCCCGCCCGCAGCGGTTCGGCCACGAGATCCCAGGCGCCCGCGATGGCACCCCCGACCACGAGAACGGTCGGTTCGAATGCGGCGAGCGACGGGCCCAGCACCCTGCCCAGGACACTGAACGTCTCGGCGAACACATCGGCCGCCGCCTCGTCCCCCTCCCGCGCCCGCCGGGCGATCTCCCGGACGTCGGGCGGTGCCGCGCCGGTGGCCCGCGCGTAGGCTCGCCGCAGAGCGCGTCTGGACACGGTCTCCTCGACCGGCCTGCCCGCGTACCGCAAGGTGTGGACCCGGCCCTCGGGCGGGATCCCGGGCCCCTGCCGCACGATGCGGCCGTCACGCAGGAAGCAGGAGCCCACCCCGGTTCCGAGGGTGATCCCGGCGACGGACCGGTGCCCGCGCGCCGCCCCCGCCCACCACTCACCGAGCACGAACGCGTCCGCGTCGTTCCAGAAGCTGACGGCGGTGGCGCCGGGGAGCGAGGCCGTCAGAGCGGTGCGGAGATCGAAGTCCCGCAGTGCGTCGAACTTGCCGACCCCTTCGTACCGCCCGTACCCGCGCGCGTAGTCGAAGGGACCGGGCAGCGCCACGGCCCACGGGCCTGAACCGTCGGTGGACAGTCGACTCGCGCACCGGACGAGGGCGGACAGTATCTCCTCGGCACTTCCGTCACCGTCCAGCAGCTCACGGAACGACCGGCCGGACCGCAGACCGCGCATCTCGATGTCCACACACGCCGAGGTCACATGCGTACCGCCGACCTCCAGCACCGGAACGAAGCCCTCGTCGCCGGGACTCATCGCACCAGCGCCTTCACACAGCGCACCGGCCCCGCGCCGAGAGCCCGCACCCGGTAGGCGCCGACCGAGGCGGGCACGGTGAGCGTCTCGGCGTAGGCCAGTTCGTAGCCGTGGCCGCCGCTCGTCTCCAGGCGGATTCCGTCCCCCTCGACGACATTGAGGACGTGGAAGCGGTCGTCCGTGTCGTCGTCCACGACGGCGTCCGGGGCCAGTTCGAGGCGCCGGACCTCGAAGAACATCTCCGGGAGAGCGCCGATGACGTCCTCGCGCCAGCCCTCGCCCGAGCGCAGCGTGCGCGGCTGCTGGACCAGATCCCTCGCCACGGCCTCTCCCGACCGGTCGGAGTCGAGGTTCTCAAAGGCGTGGTCCACATGCACCGGCCGCCGCTTCCCCGCGCGGTCGGTGCGCAGCCAGTCGTAGAAGCGAAGGCTGTACAAGTAGGGCGTCGCGCTGATTTCGAGTACGACATTGCCCTCGCCGCTGCCGTGCGGGGTGCCGCCCGGGATGAGGAAGAGCTGATGCGGGTCGGCGGGGAAGGTCTGGACGTGGCGTTCGACGTCGAACGGGACGCCCTCGTGGAACGCCCGGTCCGCCTCGCTCCGGAAGGCCGCGAGGTCGGCGTCCTCGCGCAGGCCGAGGAAGACCTTGCGGCCGGGCCCGCCGAGCATCATGTAGTACGTCTCGTGCTGGGTGTACGGCCAGCCGAAGACCCGCCGCATGTAGTCCGGGCGCGGGTGGCAGTGGACGGACAGGTTGCCGCCGCCGACGGTGTCGAGATAGTCGAAGCGGATCGGGAACGAGGTGCCGAACGTCTCGTACACGTCTTCGCCGAGGATCTCCTCGGGGTGCAGCGCGACCAGTGCCTGGAGCGGCACCTCGACGCGCGGGCCGTCCGGTGTGCCGACGAGGATGCCGCTCTCCGGCGCGATGAGCTCGTAGCCGAGCGCGGTGTTGGCCGCCTCGCGGTTGAAGCCGAGCTGCTCCTGAGCCCAATGCCCGCCCCAGGACGTGGTGTTGAAGGTGGGCCGGGTACGGAACGGCCGCCCGGCCAGGTCGCCGAGCGCCTCGCGCAGCGCGGGTCCCGCCAACCAGGCCGGATTCTGGGGCTGTTGGGTGTCCAACCACAGATCGAGGCCACCGACGAGCGTGTCGCGATGCCGGTCCAGGACGGGCCAGTCGATGTAGAACAGCCGCCGGGTCGTACCCGCTCCGCTACCAGCCGGCTGCCCCAGATTGCGGCCGCTCCCACCGGTGATCCCGGCCTCGGCATGGCGTTTGGGCAGGTCCGCGTACCAGAGCAGGTCGTACGACACCAGAGCCGCACCCGGCCCGAAGACGACGGTGACGGAGTCGGCGCGGGCCTCCGGCGCGGGCAGTTCCGTGAAGAAGTCGGCAAGGCCCGCCCGGGACAAGGGAGCGAAGTCCGGGTCGTCCGCCAGCGCCGCGGACGCGGTGAGGGCGAGGATGTCCGGCCACGGGGCGAAGTGCTCGCGCAGGTCGATCTGCTTGGCCGTGATGCCGCGGGCCGCCAGCGCGTCGCGGATACCGGCCGCGACCGTCTCCCAGTCGACGGCCACCGGGCCGTCGACGGCGAGGATCAGCCCGGGAGCGATATTGGCGACCGCCTCCCGGTATCCGAGGCCGACCTCTCCTGTGATGCTGTGGCACGGCTCGGCTTCGTAGCCGCGTACTGCCGGCATGACGGTCTCAGCCCTTCTGTGAGTACGGCGCTGGTCGTTCAAGCGACTGGGCCGAGGTGCGTGAGCCTGCCGACGCCGTCGACGGACAGGCCGGTTGGCAGCGGTGCGGTGTCGCCGGTCGCGAAGGTCGGGTTGATGTCGAACAGGGCCGACAGCACCGCCTCGGCTCCGGCCGCGCCCGCGATGTTGTCGCGGACGGCGGTGCCGCGCTCGGCCACCCGGGCCCGGTGCCGTCCGTCAGGACCGGTGACGATCTCCATGGCCTGGCCCCACAGCCCGCCCGACGCGGCGGAGGAGAGGCCGCGCAGGAGGGCGGTCGCCCGGTCGTGGAAACCGAGCCGTGCCAGGCCGTGGGCGGTGACGCCGGGCCAGGCGGCGAAGGCGCCCGCCGCGCCGTGGTCGGGTCGGTCGGAGGCGGCGGCGATCGGATCGTCGGGACTCAGCGCCCGCATCCAACCGCCCACCAGCAGACGGTCGTTGACGAAATCGGCCATCTCCCGCCGTGTCCCGTCCGGGAGTTCGCGGTGCAGGGCAGCCGCGACCAGGCCGAAGTCCAGACAGTGCCCGATCGTGTCGGTCCCGTCCGGCCGGAGTATCCGCCAGCGGCCCGATCCGGCGTACAAGTCCAGGAGTGCGGCGGTCAGTTGACCGGCCTCGGCCTCGGTCCGCTCGGCCTCCTCCGTGCGGCCGAGCCGTCGGTACAGTCCGGCGAGCGAGCGCGTGGAGGCGACGTAGGCACCGTTGAAGGAGGCGACGACACCGGTGTAGGTGGGCACGCACTCCAGCAACTGCCATGGATCGTCACCGAAGTCGGCGAGCACGCCCCCGGTGGCCGGGTTCCGCCGCTCGCGCCAGCCCAGTCCGAGCCGCTCCAGATGCCGGAGGACGGTCATCTCTCCGGCCGTCCCGCCGGTCGTCTCGTCGAGGAAGGCGAAGTCGCCGGTGACGCAGACGTAGTGCTCGATCAGCCGGAACAGGGCGTAGTCGGTGGAGCTGTAGGCATTGCCCAGGGGTCCGCCGTCGAGGTTCTCGACACCGAAGGAGTCGCGGTAGGGGCCGGCCAGGACCCGCAGCAGCCAGGCGCGCAGTCCGGCCGGTTCCAGCAGGGCGTACAGGCGGCTCCACTCGCAGTGGTCCCAGAAGTACGTGGTGGTCGGCCCGAGCCGGGGGCCGCCGGTGAGGAACACCGGTTCGCCGGGACGGATGCGGGTGTTGCGCAGGTACAGCGTCTGCAGGGCGCCCATGTAGTAGGTGCGCGCGAGTCCGGGGTCCTCGGTGGTGAAGGTCGGCAGGTGCCCGGAGAAGTCGGGGTTGCCCGGGGTGAACATGTTGGCCCACAGCCGCCGCCAGCCGTCCTCCCCGGCCCGCGCCGTCACCTCGAAGTCCGCGGCGGCGGCACGGGCCTGGGCCGAGACGGCGTCGGCGTCGGTCCCGTA